>JADZBD010000018.1 GCA_020852255.1 Bacteroidia bacterium
CATCGCCGGTAAGGCAGGAGGAGTGCACGCGAACCAGGATTGGTTCATCTTCTTCCCAGCTGCCTTTCACCAGCGCAAGATGTTCCATTCCGTTGGTGGTTTGGGTAAATGCAATAAGGCGGAATTTTCCGAACTCCGTGGGAAGATCTACCTCCACTTTCCGTTCCACAATACTTTCTCTTTTTAACCGGTAAGCGATAAGATCTTTAATAGAAATGATGCTCAGGTTGAAACGTTGTGCGATCTGAAACAGCTGGGGTAGGCGAGCCATGGTTCCGTCCTCGTTCATTATTTCCACCAGGGCACCGGCAGGTTCACAGCCTGCAAGTTTTGCAAGATCAACGCTTGCTTCGGTATGACCTGCTCTTCTCAAGACGCCTCCGTTTTTTGCCCTTAGCGGAAAAATATGACCAGGTCTTGCAAAATCTGAGGGTTGAACGGAGGGGTCAATCAGCGCACGGATGGTTTTCGAACGATCCGAAGCGGAGATACCGGTGGTACAGCCATTACCCGTAAGATCGACAGAAACAGTAAAGGGTGTGGAGTGCTGCGACGTGTTCCGGGGAACCATCATTTCCAGCTGCAATTCCTCCGCTCGTTTTTCTTCTATGGAGGCGCAGATCAGGCCGCGTCCGTGCGTGGCCATAAAGTTGACAACTTCCGGGGTAACATGCCGCGCCGCCGCAACAAAATCCCCCTCATTTTCACGGTCTTCATCGTCTACCACAATCACCACCTTTCCTGACCTGATATCTTCCAGGGCATCTTCAATACGGTTCAGACGGAGGGTGTGTTCCATAGTGCAAAGGTACCATTTTCCCCGCGATCACTGATGCCGGCGGGTAGGCTGCCAAACGGAGGTCCGAACCCCTCTCAGAAACCGAAACGTGCCGATAAAAAGCGCCAGATTCATTGAGAGGAAATGCGTAGCAAACCGGAAGATTTTTATGTTCAGCCCTACCATGCTGCAAGCGAGGTCCAGGAGAGGAAGTGCCAATATCCCGGCTCCGGCCCATAGTGTGTACCGGTAAACAGCGCTCGTGCATTCACAAAGCACCTGTAGCAGGTAAATATTCTGAAAAAGCATCACCAGCATCAGCCAGGGCCCCAGCCAGCGTAGAATCTTGTGGGAAAAAAAGCAAAAAGAAACAGCATCGAAACGAAAGAGCATCCCGGAAAACCTGAACATATTCTGGAAGTTTCCGGTAGCAATTCGGATCTTTCGTCTGAACTCTTCTTTCAGGCTGTAGGAAACATCTTCAAAGACCATGGCATTCTTTTCGTTAATGCATTTGTATCCTTTTTGGAGGACTTTCATGTTTACATAAAAGTCATCTACCAGGAAGCGTGGGGGTACAGGACTAAAAAGCTCCCTTCGTACGGAATAACATCCTCCGAACGGACCCATCATACAACCCCAGAGTTTTCCTTCTGCATTTTTTGTTCCCACTTCTGTTCGGATATAGGTGTGTTCCTGTTTCGCGATTCCGCGGTTTCCAACATCGCGATGCATCATGTTGGTGTCCACCAGTCCTGTACGGTCATCGGCATAATGACGGAGCATTTCTTTTAGTGTGCTTTTCTCAAAAAGAACGTTCGCATCCGTAATTACAAGAATCTCACGGGTGCTAAGGGCTGCCAAATCATTGATGATACCGATCTTGCCAGTTCGTTGCGGAAATATTTTCAACTGAATACGTGCATCGCGCCGGGAAAGTGCTTCTACCTGTTCGTTGGTACTGTCCGTGGACGCGTCGGAACCAACCAGTATTTCAATTTTTTCCGAAGGATAATCCTGGTCAAGAACACTTTGAAGTTTTTCACAGATAACGGAAGCTTCGTTGTATGCGGCCACAAGAACGGAAACGGTAGGAAGGGGTTTTTCAGGGAGGACGGCGGTTTTCTTATAATGAGCTAGCAAGCGAACGGCCAAAGGAAATACGAGGTAGGAATGTGCGAGCGCTCCTGCTAAACTCCAGAATACGATTTCTTCCCAGATCATGATTTCCGCTGTTTTTGATAAAATGCTGTCAGCTGCGCCGTGGTGGCCATATTGCCGAAATGCGCATGGGCAAAGCGGGAAGCCTGAGCGGAAAGTTCCCGGCAAAGCGTTTCGTCGCCCAGGCACCGGAGAATGGCTTTTGCGAATGAATCTGCATCATCCGCCACCAGGAAGTGCGTGCCGTTTTGTGCCCTTATTCCCTCGGCACCAACCGGAGTGGTAATTATCACTTTTCCAAGTGCCATTCCCTCCACAATCTTTACACGCATTCCACTTCCGGAAAAGAGCGGTACGATCATCATGTTGTGCAAGCTCATGAAGTGTACTGCATCCTCCACCTCTCCCAGTACATTCACATTGGGTGCATGGAGAAACTTGATTTCCTCCGGCATATTTCTTCCTGCGATATGAAGCAGGAGATCCGGGTGATAGGCGATTACTTTCCTCCATACTTCCCTGATAAACCAACGGAGGCCTTCGAGGTTGGGAGCCCAGTCTAACGCGCCCAGAAAAAATATGTTTTTATGTGACGGAGGCTGATGGGTAGAACAGAATTCCTGCTCATCAAAAGAGGCAGGGCACATATGCACCGGACCGGTGAAGCCAAGATTCCTGAAACCAAGCTCGTCGACAGGTGAAATGGGTACCAGCACATCAATATTCTTCAATTGTTCGGTTTCAAAGCGGCGCAATTGCCGGGCAAGCAGTGTTAAGTAACTCCGCCGGAAAATGGTGTGTTCGTTGCGCGCCCGCCGCTCCCAGATCAGATGCTCAATGTTGTGTGCCCTGAGACTGATCAGTGCATTTGAATTCTCCCGGATAATAGAAATATAGGGGGCAAGATAAATCCCTTCCAGCTGAACCACATCAAACGGACCATTGTTCCGTAATAGTTCCCGTAATTTCTCTGTATATGCCCGTGAGAGGAATCGCTGCACATTGTACGAACGGTTCATTACTAATGATTTCAATGCCTGGAAGCTGCTGATATCATTGTCAATCTTCACCGAATGAAAAAGAATCTCTTCGGAGAGTTTTTCCGGGAGATCCATCGGGTTGAAGAAATGCTTCGTGGTATTCATCGCCAGAACCGTAACGCCATGCCCTTGCCGCGCGAGTGCTTTGGAAATGTTCAGGGTGGCAATGGCACCCCCATCCCTGGGTGGATACGGAAATTTATTGGTGAGCTGCAGTATCCTCATCTGCGTCTCCGTTTGAATAATTTAGCGACGGGTTCCAGATAAGCGTTCGCGTCGAAAAGGGTGGAGTCGGTCGTCGCCTTCCAGGAAAGAAACACACCGAGAGGAAGCAGGATGAAGGGGGCTGCCCAGGCACCAAAAAAGGGAGAAATGATCAGCTCTTTCGCAAACTTTTCACCAGTGATACTGAGAATATAATATAGAATGAATAAAAGGATGGAGACTACTGCAGGCATTCCCAGTCCTCCCTTACGGATGATCGCACCGAGCGGCGCTCCGATGAAAAACAAAACAAGACAAGCAAAGGATAAGGTGAATTTTTTATGCCAGACCAGTTTCAGGCTAACCTCCGGTTGAATGAGGTTTTCCTTTTCCTGCATATAGCTCTCAACGTCGGTTTTAGAAGCACGGGCGCTTTGAATGGCTCGCTCCAGAACGAGAAGCTGCTTCTGGCGATCGTTCGCCGGAGGAGCCATTTTGATTTCCATTTCCGGATTGGGAAGGGGCAACACGGCAGATGGTTTGAACGGACTTACTGGTCGCTGCACGGTTTTGTGAGGAGGACCTTGCCTGAAGAATTTATTATTAACTCTGTTCATGAAGAAAGCACCTGCTTCCGCGCGGTCGCGTTTTAAGGAGTCCAGTTCATCCTCAATCTGGCCAATGTTCAGCATATCATAGTTGGAACTCAGGATGTCCTCATCCATCCGCTTCAGTTCGAAGCCTCTTAGATCAATTCGCACCCGTTGCTCCATAAAATGCGTGCGGGTATAGGGATGGGAGATTTCGGTATTCTGATTTACCATTTCATCTGCGGAGTGCCCGTTTTTGAGGGTTACAATCAGATGCTTTTTGTCGTCGCTGATTTGCATGGAGCCGGACTCTGCTGTAGTCACACGTGTGTTGCCCATGCCCTGTGTATGATCGTAAATCGTGATACCTTTTAATATATTGCCGTCATCGGATTTACCTTCGATACGTATTACATATCCCAGAATACCGGAATAAAAGGCGCCGGGTTTCAGATTCATGGCTGGCTTGGTTTCAGCGATGCTGTGTACAATGGTCCATCCTTTCAGGCTGGCGAACGGAAGGATGTTGTTGCTGAATACAAATGCCAGGCAGCAAACACCCAGAATAAAAACGGTGAGCGGACGCATAATTCTCCCCAACGATAATCCTGCAGATTTTAAAGCAACGAGTTCATAATGTTCTCCCAGGTTCCCGAAGGTCATCAGCGAAGAGAGTAGAATCGCGAGCGGCAGAGCCATTGGCACTAATGTGAGTGAAACATAGAACACCACCTCGGTCAGGGTGAAGACGTCAATCCCTTTTCCAACAAAATCCTCGAACCATTTCCAGAGAAATTGCATGAAAAGCACAAACAGCGAAATGAAAAATGTGAGTACGAACGGACCAAGGTAGGCGGAGATCGTATATCGAGTCAGCGTGTTCAAGTTGCAAATATATTACTAACCTTTTGCGTTTCAGTAATATGCACTGCAATTATTGTGCAAATTTTCACGCTGAATACGTACATTTGACCTATGATCCTGGGTCAGAAACTTGTGGTGGTGCTGCCGGCTTACAATGCTTCGCAAACGCTAAAACGCACCTATGATGAGATTCCCTTTGATATTGTGGATGAAGTAGTACTGGTGGACGATGCCAGCAAGGACGACACTTCAGAACAGGCCAGGGCCATTGGCATCCGGCATGTGCTCAGGCACGAAAAGAACCGGGGATATGGTGGTAATCAAAAGACGTGTTACAAGAAGGCTCTTGATCTTAACGCGGATATTGTAATAATGTTGCATCCCGACTATCAATATACTCCCAGGCTCATCCATTCCATGGCGTACATCATTGCCAATGGTGTTTACCCCGTGGTGCTGGGTTCCAGGATATTAGGCAAGGGGGCACTGCGCGGCGGGATGCCGGTGTATAAATACATTTTTAACCGTTTTCTTACGTTTACTCAGAATCTGCTGGTAGGACAGAAACTATCAGAGTACCACACCGGTTACAGGGCATTTTCTGTGAAAGTGATCCGGGCTATCGCCATCGAGGAAAACAGTGACGACTTTGTATTTGACAATCAAATGTTGTCGCAAATCATCTATAAGGGGTTTGAAATCGCGGAAGTAACCTGCCCCACTAAGTATTTCGAAGAAGCTTCCTCTATCAATTTTTCAAGAAGCATGAAGTATGGGATCGGATGCCTCTCTGTTTCATTAAAACACCGGTTGAATAAATGGGGAGTAATGAAGTCCTCTATATACCGCTGACCCGGTCGCGGACCAGAAATACAGGTTCGTTGCGGTAAAACAACCTGCGGGTGAATCCCAGCGGGTAGAGAGAACCAAAGCCGCTCTGTTCATAGTAAAGAATCACGTCTACAGGATCAATTGAACTGGCTGCGTCTTCGTCACAACCAAGTTGCATCTCATAGTTCGGTTTTAGCTTAGTATACCGAAGGTCACGCCCCCCTCCGGAGAAGGGAAGAAGACGGAAGAGCCGCTGGAAGATTACCGGCGGTATGCGAATTAACGGAAATTCAGTAAAGGTGGCAGAGATGGCAATGAGTTTTTCCGTCAGGTTCATGGAGGAGAAGCTTTTTAGTCCTACCACCCCGTACCGTTGCCACCAACGACAAAACCAGGCATCGTTGTGGACCACCCAGCCTCCCGGTTTAATCACCCGGGCAATTTCGCGGACTACCTTTTCCGGGTGAGTCGGGTGTTCAAGAAAAGTGTGCGTTAAAATGCAATCCACACTCTTATCCCTAAAAGGAAGCTTTTCCGCGTTGGCAGCAATTGAACAGCGGGTATATTTGTCAGAGTATCTATTCATATTTCCCTCTGAGATATCCAGAGGGATATAATTTGGAAATTTTTCGTTGGCCCACCCGCTCCTTTGCTGAAACACACCTCCGCCAAGCTCAATGATCAGGATATCGTTACCTAGCTTTTCCAGGATAAGATTGGTGATCTTTTCCATCCTCTGGTATCCTTCACCGATCGCGGAATGCTTTTGTTTCAATTCATGATATTTGTCCGGAAGGGCTTTTGTTTCTGTTAAATAAAACTTGTCAAACGCCGCTGACACTTCTGATTTAGCGCCGAAGACCAGTGTGAGAGGGTTACCTTCAGATATGCTATAGTCCCCTGAAAGGCATGCTTTAAGGGCGGAAGGGATAGGGTGATTCATCCTCCTGCTTTTTTTACAGGGAAGCCCTTTTCTCTCAGCATTTTCTCAAGTTTTTCACGGTGATCCCCCTGAATAAGTATATCACCGTTCTTGACATTGCCGCCAACTCCGCATTTCTGTTTGAGCTCACGTGCCAATTCATCCATGGCCTCGTCTGGCATCTGAAAACCGGTGATCCGGGATATCAGTTTCCCCCCGCCAATGCGGTCCAGATAAATTCGTAACGATTGCTGCGAGGGCAGAGCAGAGCTATACTCCGCCTGTTCTTCCTCCCCTGAAGGCACAAAGTCAGGGTTTGTGGAATACACTAACCCTCCGTCTCTGCTTTTCTTCTTCTTCATCATCTCAATTGCTGATGGCCATAAATTTCAAACCCACCTGCTCCATTAATAAACGGATCGGTGGGCGAAATAGGGCAAGCTGATCATATCGCACCGCTACAACCGCCTACCCTTGCTTCGTTCCCGACCTGGGGGAGTTCAGCAGGAGCTGGTCGTATGAGACTTGCCCCGTGCAAATATACAAAGTCCCTGCAAATCAGTATATTTGCAAGCCAAAAATCTTACAAATGCAGAAGAAAACCACATTACTCAACAATGCCTCTATCTACGGACTTATCACGGGCATTGCCCTGGTTGTTTTTTCTATGATCCTGAATATGCTGGAAATGAGGAATTCGCCTCTGGGATGGCTGGGAATGGTGATTATGGCTGCGGGGATGTGGTACGGAACAACCCAATGGAGAGACCGTTCGCTGGGTGGATATATCACCTTCGGCAAAGCATGGCAAGCGGGTACCATGATTAGCGTTTTTGTCGGTATTATTATTGCCATTTTTACTTACATCTACCTCACTTATGTTGATCCGGGTTCTCTCGATAAGGAACTTATTAAGGCCGAGGAAAAAATGATGGACGACGGACAAATGACGGAGGAACAGATCCAGATGGCTATGGATATGACCCGTAAGTTCATGTCCCCCGTTATCCTGGCCATTACCGCAGTTATCAGTTATGTGATTTTCGGAATGCTGATCTCCCTGATCACGGCAGCCATTTCAAAAAAGGAGAACCCCAATGTTTTTCAGGAATCTCCGATTGACCAGTCCAGCCAGTCATGAATATATCAGTTGTAATACCGCTGTTTAACGAAGAGGAGTCGCTTCCGGAACTTGCCGCATGGATTCGAAGGGTAATGGAAGGGAACAAGTTTTCCTATGAAGTTATTTTTATTGATGACGGCAGCAAAGACAAGTCGTGGGAAGTGGTGGAGAAACTGGCGGCTGATAATTCATGCATTCGCGGCATTCGCTTTCGCCGGAATTACGGAAAGTCTGCTGCACTGCATGTCGGATTTGATGCCGCGCAGGGCGATGTAGTGATCACGATGGATGCAGATTTGCAGGATAGCCCCGAAGAGATTCCGGAGTTGTACAAGATGATTAGAGAGGGAAATTTCGATCTGGTTTCAGGATGGAAAAAGAAGCGATACGATCCCATCACCAAAACGCTTCCCACCAAATTATTTAACCGGGTAACGCGGATGGTTTCAGGCATATACCTGCACGATTTCAACTGCGGCCTCAAAGCATACAGCCGTGATGTGGTTAAATCGATCGAAGTTTTTGGTGAAATGCATCGTTACATTCCGGTCATTGCCAAGTGGGCGGGATTTGTAAAGATAGGGGAGAAGGTGGTCGCCCACCAGGAACGGAAATACGGAAAAAGCAAGTTCGGATGGGAACGGTTCATCAACGGATTCCTGGATTTGCTTACCATCACCTTTATGTCGAAATTTGGGAAACGGCCAATGCATTTTTTTGGCCCATGGGGAACCATCATGTTCTTTATCGGATTTGTACTGGCACTGTATCTCGGCGCCAGCAAGATATGGCATGTTCTGCATAATCAGTCGGCCCGGTTGGTGGCCGATAATCCGCTTTTCTACATCGCACTCACTACCATGGTGCTGGGCACGATGCTTTTTCTGGCAGGTTTTCTCGGCGAACTTATTTCCCGGAACTCATCCGTGCGGAACAGTTATCTGATCACAAAAAAGATCTGATTCCCCGTGAAGGTTATCATACTCGGACCAGCTCATCCATTGCGGGGCGGACTAGCTTCGTACAATGAACGTCTGGCACGTGCCTTCATAGCGTCGGGTCATGATTGTCGTATTGTTACGTACTCTCTGCAATATCCCGGTTTTTTATTTCCGGGTAAGACACAGTTTTCTGACCAGCCGCCTCCGAAGGATTTTCCGGTGGAGGTTAGTGTCAATTCGGTGAATCCCATGAACTGGATTGCCGTCGGAAACAGGATTGCGACGGAGAAACCGGACCTGCTTGTCTTCCGGTACTGGATGCCCTTCATGGCGCCGGCGCAGGGAACAATTGCACGGAGGGTTCGAAAGAACCGGCATACACGAATTGTTGCTATTACGGACAACATTATCCCCCATGAGAAAATGATGTTCGGAGATGCACTCACAGGATATTTTTTAAGAAGTTGTGATGGGTTCATCACCATGTCTGAATCGGTTCTAAAGGATATTGAAACACTTGGAATCAATAAACCTTCCAAATTCGTACCTCATCCTTTGTACGATAATTTCGGAGAGGCGGTTCCACGGGAGAATGCACTCAGGGAACTGGGGTTAGACTCTTCTTTCAGGTACCTTCTTTTTTTTGGATTCATTCGAAAATATAAGGGACTGGATCTGCTGCTTGAGGCTTTTGCCGATTCCCGCCTTAGAAAGTTTCCCGTGAAGCTGATCATAGCAGGAGAATATTACGAAGACCCTTCGCCTTATAAGACGATGATCAGAAATTATGGATTGAAGGAGTTTATCATCGAGCGCAATGATTTTATCCCCGATGATCGCGTGAAGCATTACTTTTCTGCAGCGGATCTGATCACACAAACCTACCGCCATGCCACGCAAAGCGGCGTTACGCAGGTAGCCTTGCAGTTTCGCAAACCGGTACTCGTTACGCGCGTGGGTGGTCTGGCCGAAATGGTGCCGCACGGGCAAGTGGGATTTGTTACGGATCCATCCGCCCGGGCGATCAGTGAAAAGCTTCTTGAATTTTTGGCAGGAAACCCGGAGCGATTTCAAAAAGGAATAGAGGAAGAGCGGAAACGGTTCTCCTGGAGTCTGATGGTTGATGAAATTATAAATATCACGAAATAAGCAATATACAGCTACTTATTTAAAGTTTTGATTCCTTTAATGATTAATAGAAATATCGTAGGTTTGTTAATATATGAGTGAGCAGAAAAGAAAATGGAACAGACAGGATTTGAAGGCTGTTTACGAAATGCCCCTTCTGGAGCTGATCGTCAGGGCTTCTGATGTTCATAGAAGATATCACAAAGTAGGTGAAGTACAGGTCAGTTCCCTGATTAGTGTGAAAACGGGTGGATGCCCGGAAGATTGCTCGTATTGTCCCCAGGCAGCCAGGTATAGTACAGAGGTGAAAGTTCACAAGATTTTACCTAAAGAGGAGGTGCTTCAGTTAGCCGAAAGGGCGAGGGAAGGCGGGGCATCCAGAATGTGCCTGGGTGCTGCATGGCGGGAGGTGCGTGACAATGCAGATTTTGACCGGGTGATCGAAATGGTGCGTGGGATCAATGCCATGGGTATGGAGGTATGCTGCACCTTAGGTATGCTTACAAAGGAACAGGCGCAACGCCTGGCCGAAGCTGGCTTGCATGCGTATAATCATAACCTGGATACCTCGGAGGAGAACTATGGCGAAATTATCACAACCCGAAGCTACAAAGATCGGATTGAAACAATTGAAAATGTCCGCAAAGCCGGAATAACCGTTTGCTCCGGAGGAATTATTGGAATGGGAGAGAGTATTGACGACCGGATTGATATGCTTCTGACGCTCGCCTCTCTGGATCCGCAGCCGGAATCTGTTCCTATCAATGCCCTGGTTCCTGTTGCGGGTACTCCGCTTGAAAACCAGCCCCTCGTAGCTATTTGGGATATGATACGCATGATAGCAACAACGCGGATCTGTATGCCTGAATCCAATGTGCGTCTCTCGGCCGGCCGAACCCGCATGAGCAGGGAAGGACAGGCGCTTTGTTTTCTTGCCGGTGCCAATTCGATCTTTGCCGGGGAGAAGTTACTTACAACGCCCAACCCTGAACTTGAGGAGGATAAAGAATTGTTTAGTATACTGGGTCTTACTCCCGCCCCGTCAAATGCGGAAACTGCAGGCAACTATTCGGGCCTGGCAAACGTCCAATAATTAACCCCATGGTACGCCTCCCGGCTCTTCTGTTGATTCTCGCTTTGTCCGCCGGACCTGTTTTCGCACAGAAAACTAAGGCAAAAAAGGGTCCTAAAACCGGAGGTAGCTTTCTGTCAAAACTGGACCGAAAATATGCCAAGTATTTCGCTGCTCTGGGAGCCGGGAAGGGAAAATCTTATTGGAATTCGGAGTTAGGTAACACGCTCATATATGACCTCAGCGGCGCATCCTATGCCTCCGGTAACATCAAGTTCAGAACATCCGGTGTCTACGACAACTATTTTCTGGATGTGTGTATGCCTATTTCTACTTTTCGCCTGGGCATTGGGATCAATTTCCAGTATCATTACATCGACAGGCTGACACTCGAACAGGCAACCGGGGATAAAATTATTTTATATTCCGAATCTTTCAGGATGGATAAGATCTATGTGCAGTATGAGGTGCCCTTTGCACCAAAATCTGAGCATCCCCTGGCTTGCAGCCTGAAAGGCCATATCGGGTACTTCGGAGTTTCATTTGTTGATCACCATAACTTTTTTGGAGAAGAAGCCTTGGCGCAAACATGGTTTTTTACAATGGGACTTCTTCCGGATTTTAAACTCTATCCGCACACCTATGTTTTTCTCTTTCCTCATTTGGAATTCACCTATTTTAATAATTCCAAAGCAGAGAATCCTTCGGAGATCAAACACAGGATTTTTCAGTGGAATGTGTCCGCCGGAATACGGGTGGACATATCCAAGGAGTAACTATTTCAGTTTGTCTTTCAAAAAGCGGGCAGTATGACCCTGGGATTTTTTTACCAGGTCTTCCGGCTTGCCTGCGAAAACCACTTCTCCGCCTGCTTCGCCTCCTTCGGGCCCCATATCAATAATCCAGTCGGCGCATTTGATTACCTCTGCATTATGTTCAATAACTAAAATGGAATGTCCCTGATGAATCAACGCATCAAAAGCCAGTAGCAACTTTCGGATATCGTGAAAATGCAATCCGGTGGTGGGTTCGTCAAAGATAAAGAGGGTTGTTTTTCCGTGCGTACCCATTCCAATGAAGGAGGCCAGTTTGATACGCTGTGCCTCGCCACCGCTGAGAGTGCTGCTGGACTGACCCAGATGGACATATCCGAGTCCAACATCATCCAGTGGCCGTAGTTTTTCCACAATGCGGTGACATGCTGAAGTATATTCCGGAAATGACTCACCTGCTGAGCGGAAGAAATGCATGGCATCACTGACTGTCATCTCGAGGATGTCAGCCGCGTTTTTTTCCATAAACACAACTTCAAGAATGTCCTGTTTAAATCTCTTTCCGCCACAGGAATCGCAAGGCAGATGGATATCTGCCATAAACTGCATTTCTATGATCACTTCACCTTCCCCATGACATTGATCGCAACGGCCTCCCTCTACATTAAAGGAGAAGTGTGAAGGTTTGTATCCACGTAATTTCGAAAGTGGCAGATGGCAGAACAGGCTGCGGATCTCATCGTACGCCTTTACATATGTCACAGGATTACTTCGGGAAGATTTGCCAATCGGATTCTGATCAACAAATTCCACCTGCTCAATGCGATCCACGGAACCACCGAGCGAGGTAAACTTGCCGGGAATATCCGAACTTCCGTCCAGTCGCTTCCGGAGGGCATTGTAGAGGATTTTTCTGACCAGGGTAGATTTTCCGCTTCCGCTCACACCTGTAACAACCACCAGCCCATTCAGCGGAAGCCGGACATTGATTTTTTTCAGGTTATTCTCTGCCGCACCTTTTACTTCAATGTAATCATTCAGAATTCTTCTCCTGACCGGCATAGGAACCTTTTCGGCGCCTCCCAGATAGGCGGCGGTCCATCCTTTTCCGCTTTTTACCAGTTCTCTGAGTGTGCCCTGGAAGACTAATTCCCCTCCTCTGGAGCCTGCGTCCGGACCAATGTCAATAATCTCATCCGCCGCCTGCATGATCTCTTCATCATGTTCTACTACAATAACGGTATTACCGATGTCCCGGAGTTGTTGAAGTACTTTGATCAAACGATGTGTGTCGCGCGGATGCAGCCCTATACTGGGTTCGTCCAGGATATACATTGAACCCACCAGGGAACTACCCAGCGAGGTGGCCAGGTTGATGCGTTGCGATTCACCTCCGGAAAGCGAGTTGGATAACCTGTTCAGTGTCAGATATCCGAGTCCAACGTCCATCAGGTATTGCAGGCGATTACGGATTTCCAAGAGAATGCGGCGCGCTACCTTTTCGTCGTGTTCATTCAGTTTTAGGTTGTGAAAAAAGGCATACAGATCGTGCACCGGCATAAGAACCAGTTCAGATATATTTTTCTTTCCTACACAAACATACGTCGCATCCCTCCGGAGCCGCGTACCTTTGCAATCCGGACACAGTGTCTTTCCCCGGTATCGTGCCAGCATTACCCGGTACTGTATCTTGTACAGATTTTGTTCGAGCATCCTGAAAAAATCCCGGATACCGGAAAAGTGCTTATTTCCTTCCCATAATTCTTTCCGCTGCGGGGCACTGAGATCTTTATAAGGTTTGTGAACAGGGAAAGAAGTTTTTGCAGCATGTTTGATTACTTCCTTTTTCCATTCACTCATCACTTCGCCGCGCCAGCAGGCCACCGCATCCTGGAAAACAGAAAGGTTGTCGTCCGGTATCACCATGTTTTCATCAATCCCAATAATACTTCCGTAGCCTTCGCAGGTTTTACACGCTCCAACGGGATTATTAAAACTGAAGAAATTAACGTCGGGTTCTTCAAAAGTAATACCGTCCATCTCAAAATGGGATGAAAAGGTTTCCATTTGGTTTTCCCGGATCAACTCATTATTCCTCAACGGAGCAATGGCACATTCTTTATTTCCTTCAAACAAGGCCGATTGCACGGAATCGCTGATCCTTGCGGTGTTTTCTTCCTGGTCAGGATCGGAGGTAATCCTGTCTATTACCAGCCATTCTTTTCCGTCATGCGTACCTTTGTGCGCATGAAGCTCTTCAATGCGCGTTATTTTTCCGGATGAAAGGATACGGGAAAAGCCCTGTTGAATCAATAATTCAATTTTTTGACGACGTTCTTTCGGTTTTAGGGTTGGGAGTGGTGCAAGAATTAGAAAATGAGATTGAGCGGGGAGGCTAAGGCAATAGGCAACCACATCCGACACACTGTGACGCTTCACTTCCTTCCCGGAAACAGGGGAGTAGGTGCGCCCGGTTCTTGCAAACAATAACTTCAGATAATCGTAGATTTCCGTAGAGGTTCCAACGGTGGATCGTGGGTTCCGTGTGGTGACCTTCTGCTGTATCGCCACCGCCGGTGAGATCCCTTTTATAAAATCTACTTCCGGCTTATTCATTTTTCCAAGGAATTGCCGTGCGTATGCCGATAAGCTTTCTACGTAGCGCCGTTGTCCTTCAGCAAATAAGGTGTCAAACGCAAGAGTGGACTTTCCTGAGCCGGATAAACCGGTGATAACCACAAGCCTGTTGCGGGGAATAGCAACGGAGATGTTCTTCAGATTATGAAGCCGCGCTCCCTGGATATAAATATAACGCCGCGTATCTGTTGTATGGGAAACATCACTCATCAGGCTTTGAACAACGGATATTTCTTCATCATCGTATTCACTTTCTTCTTTACCGCGGAAATACGTGTTTCGTTGTCTTTATTCATTAGCACTTCGTCCAGGAGATCCACCACCTTTATCATGTCTTTTTCTTTCAGCCCCCGGGTAGTAATGGCCGGTGTTCCGATCCGGATACCGGAAGTTACCAGCGGAGATTTATCATCATAAGGAACCATGTTCTTATTACATGTGATATCCGCCTTCACCAACGCACTTTCTGCCTCCCTGCCGGTGATGTTTTTTGAACGGAGGTCAATCAGCATGCTGTGATTCTGGGTTCCGCTGGAAATGATGTGATACCCCTTATTCATCAGGGCATCGGCCAGCACCGAAGCGTTCTTTACTACCTGGAGACAGTATTTCATGTATCCGTCCTGAAGATCTTCACCAAAAGCCACTGCCTTTGCGGCAATCATATGCTCCAATGGACCACCCTGGGTTCCGGGGAAAACGCCACTATCCAGCAGAGAAGACATCATTCGTGTTTCACCTTTCGGTGTGGTGATTCCCATCGGATTCGGAAAATCTTTTCCCATCATAATCAGTCCGCCCCTCGGACCGCGTAAGGTTTTATGCGTAGTGGTAGTTACTACATGGCAATGAGGGAGTGGATCATTGAGAATTCCGCGGGCGATCAGTCCGGAAGGGTGGGAAATATCAGCCATCAGGAGTGCTCCCACTTTTTCTGCGATCTTGCGCATACGCTCATAATCCCAGTCGCGCGAATAAGACGAAGCTCCGGCGATAATCAGTTTCGGACGTTCGCGGGTAGCAATTTCTTCCATGGTATTGTAATTCACCCTTCCTGTTTCCCGGTCAACGCCGTAGAAGACGGGGCGATACAGTTTGCCGGAAAAATTAACCGGTGATCCGTGAGTCAGGTGTCCGCCATGTGACAGGTCAAAACCAAGCAGGGTATCACCGGGTTTGAGAATTGCGAGCATCACCGCGGAATTGGCTTGCGCGCCGGAGTGAGGCTGAACATTTACCCAGGCAGCATTGAACAATGCTTTGGCACGATCAATGGCAAGTTGTTCAACCTGGTCAACCACTTCACATCCTCCATAATATCTCTTGCCGGGTAGTCCTTCGGCGTACTTGTTGGTCAGAACGGAGCCCATCGCGCTGAGCACATCGTTACTGACAAAGTTTTCGGATGCAATCAGTTCTATCCCGCTCATCTGGCGGTGCTTTTCCTTCGCGATCAAGTCGAAGATTTGATGGTCTTTGCCCATGGGTACAGTGTGAGAATGTAAAATTAGAATTTGCGGGCAATGCTGCGTTGACCCGGGGAATATTTTTTAACGGGTTTCAAGCAGTTTACATGCTGGCAGTACCATCATCAACGTGAGGGGGGTCTGCACAAAGTCCAGAAAGATCCGGGCAAAGTGGTATCCGTTATTGAAGTCGTTGAATACGAGGCCATAGAGATAGAAAATCCCGCCGAGAAGGCAGAAGAAAAGGTGAGCGACAAGGTTCAGATAGAGGTATTTGTGTTCCCGGAAATAATACCTGACCGTGAAATGCGCAATTCCGAAAAAAAGCAGGATAGTGAACAGGGTAAGGGGGAACTTCGCGTAATATAGGGTGTCGGCTTCCCAGGATTCAAGAAAGGAGAGGGAAGGAGGAAGGTGATAGTTTTCCTCACCGTACCATAACTTATATAACTGAAAATTGATGTTAACGAAGATAAAGTCCCTGAGAAATCCGAGCCCTGCAATCATGGATGCAATCATGATGCCGAAACTGACCTGTTTAATTCTTCGGTGATTCATCCGGCAGTGTGGGTTTGGATATCTTATTGGCCCACCACATCCATAGCAGAAAGATAACACCATAGACCAAAGCCTGAAAGGTATAGGTGTGGTTGAAATCCAGCCACTCTGTGTGATGAAATGCGATCAGAGATAAAACAGCGATACGTACTACATTCAACGTATGAATGATCGCTATGCCCGCCGGTATGAACCAGAGTTTCCTTTTCCAGGGTCCCGGCCAGGAGAGAATAAAAATCGTGAAAATAGCGAACAGGGTCAACCCGTTACAGGAATCGCCGATCCATACACCGTTCGAGCCGTCAATTCCCATGGTCCTGTAAATTTCATCATACGGTCGCTCAATGAGAGGATATCCCATCCACTCCAGAAAAGTTGTACTGTGGGATATAAGTACATCAATGGTCAGTAGATTCAGACGGGTGCGGGGTGTTATATAAAGCTCGTACAGCAGGTACCAGATCAGATACAGTGTTCCCGCTTTTAGCAGAAATACAAAAAACTTATTCTTTAAGAGGTTTGGAAACATAGGGTCAAAAAGAAAGCTGAGGGTTACTCAGCTTTTGCGGTGTTTCGCTTTTTCTTTACGTCGTAGAGCTTTTTTCCCCCATAAGCCGCTCCGGCAACAAGAAGGAAACTCAGTCCCCCGTCAACCGGAATGCAGGGAGGTGGCCAGCAGGGTGGTCCCATCGGCGGTCCCATGGGTGGTCCCATGGCCGCAAAAATATCTGCACATCCCAAAATCAGGAATAGTGTAAAAATCAGTAAGCGAAGAGATAGTCTCATTTAGTGCAAAGGTAATACTATTTGTTTATTACGGCTTTATGCGTAACCGTTTGACCATGGACTGTTACCGAAATCAGGTAGATGCCGTTCGTCTCAGGAATGGAGATGGGAAGTGTCTGTTCCCCGACCACCTCGGTGACGCTGGAAATTAACTCGCCCACCGCATCGTAAACCGATATCTGAACGGGGGTGTTGGGATCAAGACTGAATTGCAGCGAGGCAGATTTGCCGTCATTCAGAAGAAGTACTTGCCCATCGTTAAAGAACGTATTATCAACCGTTTTATTAAGCGCATCCTCACACGCGTTTTGTTCTCTGATGAAATAAAGCAGAAAGCGGTCAGGATCCTCGTTCATCCCGATAGTCACCTTAAATACGGGTGTTTCCCTGAGATCATGCACTTTTCCTGTTACCAGATCCTTGATCAGAACACATGAATACTCGTCAATATTGGATGCCCCGTTTATTGATAGTGTGTAGATACCATCTGCACCTACTTTTGCCCGAACGGGAATTACCACTACATCTTCTATCGGGGCGAAGGCGTTTTTCACAAGCAACAGATTCCCCTGGTGAACCATGGTAAGATTGGGAGCTACTTTGTTTGGGCTCTTTACGAAGCGTGCGTCCAGTCCGTTATCGTAACCGTTCGTTGCATTTTCATCCAGATCAACAAAAATTTCATGAGAAAAAGAATTCAATTCTGAAGAGATCTTAATGGAAAGGTCGTGGATGTTAGCAACCCTGTACCAGGTAGAGGCTGTGCTGGGGGATTTTGACGACTGGGTAATATTGAGGGTTTGGCCGGAACCGGTGGCATAAACCCAGAATCCCTGGTGTGGTGCGATCATATCCCCGGCACCATACGTTATATAGTTTCCTGTATTATCATAAATGTAAAAGGAGGCATCAACGCCCGGAGATGCGGCGAGGATGGTAGACCAATCTACGAAAGCATTTTGACCGTTTCCAACCACATTTCCTCCAGGGTCCGGGGAAGCACCGGTGTAACTCAGAGAGATTGGCTGGGTGCCACTCACCGGGGTACCCGTAACATTGATTACTGAGGTTCCAAACCAATCTACCAGATCATCGCCAAGAAAAAGGGTATACCCCTGATCAGGATCCAATGCGGTAGCTGTTGTTGTGATATTTACCCAGTCACCGGATGGTTCATCCCATTGGGTTACGGAGTAAAAAGTGGGACAGCAGGCAGTCCCATCAGGGCCTCCTACAGCACTCATGTAAATTTCATTATCCCAGTCCGCCAGGGTAGTGCCGCTAACAGGTGTAGCAAGATCAACCCAGTTGGCTGCACGGGGCGAAATGTAACGATTCATAACATAGCCGGTGCCGGTAAAAGTGCCCGGGCCGCCAGCAATGATGGCATGTTTAAAAGCAGAGGAAGGCCAGGTGAATGATGTACCGCCGGAGGTGGACATATTGCCGGAAGTAGGGATGTACGAATTGGAAATGGTATGGTTGCCAGCAGCCAGGGTAACGCCGGGTCCGGTATTGGCTACTTCAAAATCATAGAAGGTGTGATCCAGTCCGGCAGTAAGAATCTGAGCTCCGGAACCATTCATGGTTACTTTTCCTGAACGGGCATTGAAAGTGCTGTTCATGGCAATGAAACCAGCAACGGAGATGTTGTAATTACTGGCGCTCACATCGAGTGTTCCCGCAGAATGAGTGAAGTTACCCGTGCAGGAAATGCTGCTGGTGAGCGTCATGGTTGTAGTCGTGGATTTAATGATACTGTGAAATGTTTCTGTTCCCGCAACCGTTTTTCCTACACTAACGGATCCGGTTCCCTGGAAGAATATGGTACTCGTTGCAGGCGAAAAAGTGCCGCCGGAGTTAACCCAGTTACGGGTCACAAAGAGAAACTGAGACCCTGAACAAGCCATGGTGCCTGCCGTAATGGTAACATCACGTCCAACGGAAATATTGGATGTAAGGGTCAGTGTACCGGTGTTGTATCGCTGAAAATTGTAAAACACCTCTGTTCCTACCAGGCGATTCAGCGTTTGCGCCCCAGTTCCTTCGAAACGAACAGCCCCTGTTCTGGGATTAAATACTCCCCCGTTATTCTGCCAGTCGCCCTGAATATAAAAAGAGTAGGGGTAGGTATTTACATCCAGCGTTCCCGAGTTAATGGTGAGATCGTCGGTGAGCCTTACATGCGTATTGAAAAGTACGGTTCCGGTACCGGAACATGTCATGTCGCGGAAGGTTTCCGTAATAGGTTTGAAAATGGTTTGCGTACCTGCACTGTTAAAAATGATATCGAATGATGTTAGATTGGCTACTCCTGAATTGTTTACCCAGTTACCGGAAGTTGTGAAGGTAAATCCATTGCCATTCAGTGAGGTGCTTCCGTTAATAGTGGTAGTACCGGTTACTACAACATTGCCCATCAGGGTTTTTCCTCCGCCTCCTGAGAATGTCAGGTTATTATAGTTGGTGGTAGCAGGCTGTACTTGTCCAACGTATACGCCCCTATATTCAAATGTATTTGGGACTGCGCTGCAATCCAGTGTTCCAGCTATGCTATTGAAATTCCGACCGATTACGCAGGTAGATCCGGCTTCGTTAACGAAAGTGGTTCCTGCAGTGATTCCGAGGGTTTCAGAGTATAAGGTGATGGAACCAAAATTTCTGACCGTACCTGTGCCATACAGACGGATACCGCCTGGAGCATTAATAACCGTACCCGCGAGAATGGTAGCATTATTAAAAAAAACATAATGCCCCGTGGCCGAGATTACAGCGGCCCCCTGAACAGTAGACACCCCGGTGAAATTTGTATTTCCAAGACCAGTGTATGTACCATCCACGTCCAGGTGGTTAACAATATTGAAAGTAGAACCTTTGGTAAGTGTTGCCCCAGCCAGGATCGAAAGACTTTTGCAATAGGCATACGCACTTGTCGAAATAGGATTTCCGGCAGTAATAACCACAGAGTCTGCCGAAGTCGGCACCTGTGCCGGAGACCAGGAGCCGGCTACATGCCAGCTTCCACCCCCGTTAGCAGAGGAGATTGTAGCTGCAATAGATTGCTGATGGATGCAAAGAACGATCAGTGCAACAGCACCAAGTGTAAATTTTCTCATTGGTTACTTATTTGTGTAAATATACGAGCAAAGCGCGGTAAATGTTTGGTCATTAGTCGATTAAACACCCTTCTTTGTCTAATTACAAATGTAGGCATTGCGCATAAATATTGCTCATTATCAGAGGATATTTCTTTCTGTGGGATAGGGGAGTCATGGCTTGCTTTTAATTGATTTTCACCTTTTTAGTTCAATTTCATACCTTTGCGGCAGATGAGTGAGTCAAGTGGTCTGATAAACCTGAACGACCTCAAAAAGGTAATCCGCCTTGCCCGGCGGAACTGGTGGGTTGTACTCCTATGTGCCGGAGTTGCGTTTTTCTCCAGTTATATCTACACACATAAAATGGAGGATATCTATGGTGTAGAGTTGCATATCTTATTAAAATCAAACGAGGAATATAATCCGGGGAGCGTGGTCGGCGAGAATTATGGGAGCTATTACGGCTACAAGTCCTTTATTGACAATGCGAATGAAACAAGAGTTATTCAGTCCTATGACCTGATCGCCAAATCAATTGACCGCCTGAATTTTGAAGTGTCTTATTTCATTCAGGGGCGCTTGAAGACCACTGAACAATTCACGGGAATGCCTTTCAGAGTCACTTTTTCTACCATCAAGCCATGGCTTTATGGTCAGATGGTCAGAATGAGGATTCTTGACGAAAAGTCTTTTTCTATTTCATATCTGAACGCAGGAACGGAAGTCACTAAGGAAGGACGGTTTAATGAGGAACTGATAGATACTGACTTTAATATATTGGTATCCCTCTCACCTACATTCACTAAAGAGTCATTGGCAAAATTGTCAGACATAGAGTACCTCTTCCGGATCAACCGGAAGGAGGACCTTATAAATCAGTTCAAGTATTCACTGGAAGTAGAGACACCTGATTATACGAATGTTCTTATTTTGAGATTGAAGGATGTTATTTCAGAAAGAGCCAGGTTGTTTTTGGATACTTTATCAAAAGTATATATCGAAAATACCGTGAAAACGCGGTTGGATTTGAATGAAAACACACTGAAATATATCCAGAGACAAATGACAGAGGTGGTGACGGCCCTCGACACCATTGAAGATACGCTGATGCAGTACCGTGAAATCAATAATATCCTTGATCTTGAAAAGGAAAGCCAGGAGTTTTTTGACAAAATGAGTACTTACCAGGAAAAACGGACCAAGTTGAATCTGGAATTGGAGGCTTTGAAGGATCTGGAAAAGTACATCATCGAGGATAAAGATCCGGAATTTCTTCCCCCCTCTGCTTATATCAGCATTACGGATGGATTCCTTCAGAAGAGCACGACTGAACTGTATCGTCTCCAGCTAACAAAAAATGAAATGCTGGTGAGTCAAACGAAGGATAACCCGGCCTTTAGCGCTCTGGAGGGCAGAATACTGGAATTTAAAAGGATACTGCTGGTATATATTTCCAATTCCAGGAAAGCTACCAAAGAGGCCATGGCCAATGTGGAGACCGAAATCAACAAGTTTGTTACCAGTCTTAAAACCATTCCGGTTAAATCCCGTGGGGTAAACAACATTCGCCGTAAGCTCGGAGTAAATGAAAATCTCTACACGTTTCTTTTACAGAAAAAAGCAACAACTGAAATTGCCAAAGCCAGTATCATCCCGGAAACCAAGGTAATTGAACAGGCGCGCTCGATGGGTATTGTGAGCCCGGACAAACCAAAGATCAGGTATTCTTTTCTGCTTGGCGGACTTCTTATAGGGCTGCTGATTACTTTCATCCGAATATTCTTTTTCGCACGAATTGAGAATTTCCAGGATCTGAAAGAAAACACGAATCTGCCGCTGATCGGAGAGGTGGTTCACACTTCCGGGGTAGAGAACTTCAAGATTGCCCTGGATTCTCATCCAAAATCAGCACTTGCGGAATGCTTCAGGTCTATTCGTACCAACATACAGTATGTGCCGGTGGATCAGGAGCACAGAACCATCCTGATCACCTCCGGAGGTCCGGGTGAAGGGAAGACTTTTTGCAGTATGAACCTGGGTTATATTCTGGCGAAAGCGGGGAAAAAGGTTATTCTGCTCGAATTTGATCTTCATAAGCCGAGGATACAAAAGAGTTTGCAGATGGAGGCGGATGTAGGTATTTCAACCATCGTGGTGGGTAGAACTACCATTGCAGAAAGCATTAAGAAAACCGAATTTGAGAATCTGGATGTACTCCTGTCCGGCCCCATTTCGCCTAATCCCTCCGAACTTCTTTTGTCACAACGTATACAGGACATATTCGATTATTGTAATAATCACTACGACTACGTTATTGTCGATACGGCACCCATTGGGCTTATTTCAGATGCCCTTGTTTTGATGAAATTCTCCGACATCAAGTTGTTTGTTCTGAGTACCAGGTTTGCAAGACCCGATTCGGTGAAAAGCGTGAATGAATTGGTAAGCGCCAATCAGATTCGGAATTTCTTCTTCCTGTTGAATTCTGTTAAACAGCGCCGGTCACGGTATTATTACAGCAGGTATGGCTATGGCTACGGTTACGGTTACGGCTACGGCTACGGTTACGGCTATGGTTATGGGAAAGACACTTCTGGTAAAGCCTAACGATCTGTAGATCAGCAATTAACACACGCATCTTCCCTTTACTGTAACTTAATGATGGTAGATTTCGTACATTTATGAGTAATTTAATTACTCATAAATGATAGGAACATTAGTATCGTCAAAGACCAGGATCAAGCTTCTCCTGAAATTTTTTCTGAACTCAAACAACACGGCCTATCTCCGGAATCTTGAGGAGGAGTTTGGAGAGTCGACCAATGGTATCCGTTTGGAACTCAACCGGTTTGAGGACGCCGGCTTCCTGGAATCTTATTCCAGCGGTAACAAGAAAATGTTCAGGGTTAACAAGCTGCACCCGCTGTTCAAGGATATTCACAGCATTGTTTTAAAGGTAGTCGGGCTCGACAAGGTGTATGAATATATCCTGCAGAGGATAGGATCCCTGGAAAAGGTCTATCTGGTCGGCAAGCTGGCACGGGGCCAGGATTCAGACATCATTGACCTGGTGCTGGTTGGGAAAATTGACAAGGTATATCTCCTTGAACTTATTGAAAAAGCGGAGAAAAAAATGGACAAGAAGATCCGCTTTATTCACTTTGAAGTTGCCGAATTCGACTTGAGTAAGATTTCGGAGCCGGGTCTGGACCCACTCCTGGTTTGGGAAAAGTAGGTTAATAACTCCCTTTCCGAACAGGTCGGATCGGACAGCATACGATTGAAATTTGAATACTCAGCCCATGTGACTGAGGTGGCGAAGCCGTGAAAAAGTGGTATGTATTGTATGTAAATGTCCGTCATGAGAAGAAAGTGATGGAACGCCTGACACAAGCAGGTCTTGAAGCGTATGTTCCGCTTGTTAGTCGTGTGAGGCAATGGAGCGATCGGCGAAAAAAGATTGAAGAACCCTTATTCACGGGCTATGCTTTTGTAAAACTGCTTTCGCAAGAGTTCGACAAGCCAAGGTACATCCCAGGTGTGATTAATTACCTCTCCTTTGAGGGAAAGCCATCAGTGGTCACTGATAGGGAGATAGATGCGCTGAAATTTTTTGTCACTCATGGTTACGATCTTGAGTGTGAAGAAACCGAATTCCTTCCCGGCGATAAGGCGATACTCAACCTGGGTCAGTTCCGGAATCTTCCCGCAGAGATCGATCAGATCATTGGCAAGGGGTATGCTTATGTATCTTTCGATGGAATGAAAAAGAACATCCGTATCAAAGCTCCGATCGGAGCACTGAAACCGGCAAGAAAATAATGGGAAAGAGTGCCTGGGATATAGAAATAAGTCCTCGTTCCGGATGGATGGTCCTCCCCATACGCGAAGTTTGGCGATACCGCGACCTTGTTGGATTGCTGGTTCGCAGGGATTTCGTGGCAAACTACAAGCAAACTATTTTAGGTCCCTTATGGATTGTGCTTCAACCGGTAATCACTTCGCTCACATTTGTGATTATTTTCAGCCGGATTGCAAATATTCCCACCGATGGCGTTCCCTCCATACTATTTTATCTTGCTGGCATTACGTGGTGGTCATACTTCGCTGATTGTCTTGTGAAAACTTCGGGCACCTTTATTGCCAACGCCAATGTCTTTGGCAAGGTATACTTTCCGAGGATTATCATGCCCCTTTCTGTTGTGATTTCAAATCTCGTGAAGTTGTCTATACAAACATTGGTTTTTACTATTATTTGGTTGTATTATCTCTTCAGAGACGGGAACATCACTCCACACTATCAGTTGCTTTGGCTGATCCCCGTTTTGATTCTGATTCTTGGTGTGATGGGGATGGGAGCAGGCATTCTTATTTCATCTTTAACTACCCGTTATCGTGATCTGGCATTTCTTGTGGGCTTCGGTGTACAGTTGCTGATGTATCTTTCACCTGTGGTGTATCCGCTTTCTGTTGCCGGAGAGGAAGCTTCTTCGGTGCTGTTACTGAATCCTATTGCATCTGTTCTCGAAGCGTTCAAATATATCTTCCTTGGAAAGGGTTTTTTTAGTTTTGCCGCATTAGCATATAGTGCATGCTTCGCTTCAGGAATACTTATTGCCGGCTTGCTTGTATTCAATAAAGTTGAAAAGTCCTTCATGGATACAGTATGAATAGGCCAACTGTCATACAAGTAGAGAGCATTTCAAAGCAATATCGTTTAGGCGTGCTGGGTACGGGTACCTTTACCCGCGACGTCAGTTCATGGTGGGCCCGCGTTCGTGGAGAAGAAGATCCGAACAGCAAAATCGGAGAAGTGAACGATCGCACAGTCAAAGGAAAATCCGGCCTGGTATGGGCGCTTCGGGATATTAATTTTGAAGTAAAGCAAGGTGATGTGCTGGGAATCGTCGGAAAAAATGGTGCCGGGAAATCAACGCTCCTTAAGATCCTCTCCAGAACAACATCTCCCACCACAGGAAGAATTAGAGTGAAGGGAAGAATTGCGAGCCTGCTGGAGGTTGGAACAGGATTTCATCCGGAACTCACCGGGCGTGAAAATGTCTTTCTTAATGGTGCTATTCTTGGAATGACCAGAGCGGAAATTCGCTCAAAATTTGATGAAATCGTGGATTTCAGCGGAGTAACGAGATATATTGATACGCCGGTTAAACGCTATTCTTCTGGAATGTACGTGCGGCTTGCCTTCGCCGTGGCCGCTCACCTGGAGCCGGAGATCCTTGTAGTAGATGAGGTGCTGGCCGTGGGCGATTTCGAGTTCCAGACCAAATGTCTGGGTAAAATGAAAAAAGTATCACAGGAAGGACGTACGGTTCTTTTCGTAAGTCATAATCTGACTGCTGTACGGAACTTGTGTAATACGGGCTTATTGCTGAAAAACGGAGAGGTGGATTATTTGGGAGGTGTCTCAGAGGTTATTGATCGCTATATTGGAAAATCCAGTCTGCAGGACAGGCCTGTTTTCAAAGCAGCTGAGCAGCCGGGCAAGGAGGCTCAGATCCTCGAAGTCCGGCTAGAACCTGGCGCTTCTGGTTATTTTGATATCGCAGGTGAATTCAAAGTGTTTGTGCGGTTTAAAGTTAATGCCCCGATAACAGGACTTGCAGCCGGATTTTCTATTGCAAGAGCGGATAGTACCGAACCTGTACTTGCCTCGAATGAAGCGGAACTGAATCCGGAATCGCTGAAGCTCCGGATCCCGGGTGTTTATGAAAGCACAATTAAGGTTCCGTCAATGATTCTCAATTCTGGGCTTTACACGATCAGGGTTGGGCTAACAGCTCAGCGGCAGATTTATTCCGTGGTGGATGATCTGCTTTTTGATTTGAAAGATTCAGCGGGTATTTTTTTAAAGCTGGGCTATGAAAGGAAGAACGCCATCCTGTCTACTCAATTGCCATGGGAAACTAAATGGATCGAACAATGAAAGTGCTGATCACAGGTGCGGACGGTTTCATCGGGTCACATCTTACGGAGCTAATGCTCAGCGAGGGACACGAAGTCACCGCCTTATCTTATTACAACTCGTTTAATTTCTGGGGGTGGCTGGAGGATATTCCGCATCATCCGCGATTAAAGGTGGTCTCAGGCGATATTCGCGATCCCCATTTTTGCAAAGATCTGGTAAAAGGGCAGGACCTCGTTTTTCATCTGGCGGCCCTGATCGCCATACCTTATTCTTATCATTCGCCGGCCAGTTATATTGATACCAATGTTGCCGGGACGATGAACATGTGCAAGGCAGCACTTGAAAACAATTGCCGGCGTATCCTGGTGACTTCCACAAGCGAGGTATATGGAACCGCCAAGTACGTACCCATTGATGAAAAGCATCCCCTCCAGCCTCAATCACCCTATAGCGCCAGCAAAATTGGAGCAGATGCAATCGCAATGAGTTTTCACCATTCTTTTGGATTGCCGCTTACCCTCGTGCGTCCTTTCAATACCTACGGGCCGAGACAGTCTGCTCGAGCCATCATTCCTACAATCATTTCACAGGTGCTCAACAATTATGAGGAGATTTCAGTGGGTGATATCACACCTACGAGAGATTTCACTTTTGTGGAGGACACTTGTCGTGGTTTTCTCGCTCTGGCCGAATGCGAAGGTGCGGCGGGGAAGGTGGTAAATATCGGTACAAATACAGAAGTCTCTGTGGCTGATCTCATTGACATGATTAGTAAACTGACGGGAAAGAAAGTCAAATACAAACAAGATGAAAGCCGGCTGCGTCCCAAAGGATCTGAAGTCTATCGGTTATGGTGTGATAATTCCCTGCTGAAGGAACTGACTTCTTTTTCTCCTGCCGTTACCCTGGAGCAGGGATTACTCAAGACGATAACCTGGTTTTCACTTAAAGAAAACCTGGCTAAATATAAAGCACACTTATACAATGTCTGAACGCGCTGTAATTCTTGCGGGTGGGAAGGGAACCCGTTTGAGACCGTATACTATCGTCTTCCCAAAACCACTGATGCCGATCGGGGATTTTCCCATTCTTGAATTGGTGATACGTCAGTTAGCAGAAAACGGTTTTGGTCACATCACCCTTGCAGTGAATCACCAGGCAGAGTTGATAGAAGCCTTCTTTAAAGACGGAGCAAAATGGGGAGTGAAGATTGACTATTCGCTGGAGGATAAGCCCCTGGGAACTATGGGGCCGCTTAAGCGCATTGAGGATCTTCCGGAGGATTTTCTTGTGATGAATGGTGATGTAATGACGGATCTTTCCTTTTCTTCCTTTCTTGATCGCCACAGATCATCCGGAGAAATTTTTTCCATTTCCTCATACCAACGTAATCAGGTTTCGGATTACGGGGTGTTAGACGTGGATGGTGAAGGCGCATTAAGCGGATTCCGGGAAAAACCCTCGGTGAGCTTCCAGGTCAGTATGGGTGTTTATGCTGTGAACAGGAAGGCGCTTGATTTTATACCGGCCGGTTCGGCATTCGGCTTCGATCAGTTGATGCTTGATTTTCTAAAGGCTGGAAAAATCGTGAACGTGTTGCCCCATAATGGGATCTGGCTGGATATTGGACGCCCGGATGATTATGAAAAGGCGATCGAAACTTTTGCCGAATCCAGGAAACTTCTGTTAAAAACAACATAAGAACAATGCCAGTTAAAATTGCAGTATTATTCGACCAGAGTAATACGTGGATAAAAAGAAAATGGGAGGAATGTTTTTTAGAGGAGATGCTTCCCACGGGTTTCGATTTACAGTTGTTTACAAATCCTGAAATTGTTAAGTCATACGAAATTGTTTTTGTTCTCGGATATACCAGGATACTACCCGACTCATTTATTACAAGCAATGCGCTGATCCTCCTGATTCATGAAAGTGCACTCCCTGAAGGGAAAGGTTTTTCACCCGTTCAGTATCAGGTGTTAGCAGGTAAAAATGAAATACCGGTATGTTTAATTGAAATGGCTCCTGAATTAGATTCAGGAGATATTATCTTAAGAGATAGTATTAAGCTGAAAGGTCACGAATTGTTAGATGAAATACGCCAGATACAATTTGATGTCACAATACGACTCTTGATTCGTTTTTTAAGTATTTATCCTAATTTCAATCGAGAAAAACAAGAGGGAAATTCTTCGGTTTATCCTCGCAGAACCGAAAAAGACGATCAGTTAATACTGGATGCTTCAATTGCGGATCAATTCAATCATTTCCGAATAGCTGATAACGAGAACCATCCTGTGTATTTTATGAGAGGTGGTATAAAGTACTTATTAAAGATTTACAAGCAGGATTAATGGAAAGACATACCCCCATCAATAAAGGAAATTATGAAATGGATACGGAACAGCGCCTGCAAGCATTTGAACGTTTGCGTGGTTTGGGATGGGAGGAAGAATACGCAGATTACAGGAGAAAATGGTCTGAATATCCGGCTTCTTTATATGTGTCGGACTATCCATTGCTCCTTGATCTGGAACTTGCTTCCGTTTGCAACCTGAGGTGCCCCATGTGTTATACCATCACTCCTGAATTCAGGAAAAAGGTGAATGCGAAGCTGATGGACTGGGAGCTTTACACTAAACTTATTGATGAAACCGCCGGAAAGATAAGCGCTCTGCGTCTGAGTCTCAGAGGTGAGTCCTTCTTACACAAGCGATTTATTGATTGTATTAAATATGCTAAAGACAAGGGAATTAAAGAGGTATCCAGCCTCACTTCCGGGAACAAGTTCAGCCCGGAATTCACCCCCGGGGTAATTGATGCAGGTATAGACTGGATCACCGTATCAGTTGACGGGGTGGGAGATACTTACAACAGGATCAGGAAACCGATCACTTTCAATGAAATACTGGAAAGTCTTAAGTTCATTAAGAAGTACAAGGAGGAACGTGGACTGAAGAAACCGGTAATTAAAGTGCAGGGTATATGGCCGGCAATCAGAGAGAACCCTCAGCTTTATTACGACACGTTCGCACCCTATTCCGATTTGATTGCCTTTAACCCGCTGATTGATTTTCTTCACCGGGAGGAGAACCCGCCCTACATTAATAATTTTACCTGCCCTCAACATTACCAGAGGCTGGTGGTTGGGGCCGACGGCCTGGTAATGATGTGTTCAAATGATGAAGAAAATACGGAAGTGATCGGTGATGCAAATAAGCATACCATATATGAAATATGGCATGGCGAAAAACTCAGCAGGATGCGAAGCCTGCATGCGAAAAATGAGGGATTCAAGGAGATCCCCGTGTGCAAGAAGTGTTATTTGCCCCGTGTGATTGATGAGACGGAAACAGCGAAGGTAAGCGGACGTACATTTACAATTAAGAATTATCTGAACGGCTCCCAGATTATTGGTAAAAATGGCATTTCATAAGATGAAGCTTTTCGAAAAGATAAAGGATGGAGTATACGTGATCGCAGAGATCGGCGGTAATTTTATCACCTTCAGAGAAGCGGCTCTTCTCATTGATGCTGCAGTTGCGTCAGGTGTGGATTGCATCAAGATCCAGACGTTCACAGCAGAACGGATCTGTATGTCGACTGCCATGTTCGACATGGAAAATACAGGGAAAATTCGGCAACGGGATTACTTTAAAAAATACGAAATATCGGAGGACATCCATCGGAAGATATTTCAATATATTGCCGGTAAGGGAGTAGACTATCTTTCCACCCCTTCTCATTTCACGGATGTGGATATGCTGGAACGACTCAATGCGCCGGCTCATAAGATCGGAGCCGATGATGCAACAAATATTCCTCTTTTAAAATATGTGGCGCGAACCGGAAAACCCGTTTTGCTCTCTACGGGTATGTGTACGCTTGAGGAGGTAAGGGCGGCCGTAAATGCAATTAAAGAGGAAGGTAATGATCAAATCGTTGTATTTCACACTGTCAGCGGCTATCCTACCCATCCGCGAAACGTGAACCTGGAGGTGATACCAGCACTGATCAGGGAATTTCCTCAACATCCTGTCGGATTCTCGGATCATACAGTAACACCGTTAGCTTCTTTATTCGCGGCGGCGAAAGGAGCTCGGGTTCTGGAACGGCATTTTACCCTGGATAAAATGGCGGATGGACCGGATCACATGCTGTCTTCAACTCCGGAGGAAATGAAGTACCTCGTAGATTCTTTAAAGCTTCTGCCCTTGATGAAAGGAGTTGATGTGAAACAGCCGTTCGGACCCGAGATCATGAACAGGCAAAACAACCGGAAATCATTGGTGGTGATAAAGCCGATGAACAAGGGAGATTTTTTTAGCAGGGAAAACCTGGATATATTAAGGCCGGGGACCGGAATACCCCCTGTAATGTTTGAAAACGTGATCGGAAAAAGGTGTTCATGCGAACTCCCGGCGGATCACCTTTTAACTCCGTCTGATATTGAGCAATAATCCGGGTATTATTCTTCAGGCACGCATGGGCTCCTCGCGTCTCCCGGGAAAATCAATGATGCAGATCGGAGGTACCAATTTACCAGGATATATCTTGCGAAGATTCAAAAATGCAGGATCATCACTGCTGATCGTTTTGGCAACAACCTCCAACGAATCGGATGACGTGTTGGCGGAATGGGCTATCGCTGAAGGAATCCCGGTTTTCAGGGGAAATGAGCAAAATGTTTTGGATCGATACGTCACATGTGCCCGACAGTTTGGTTTTGATCCTGTCATCCGGCTTACCGGGGATAATCCTTTTGTTGATATACCGGAACTGAACAGATTGATGCAAATGTTCAATGAACAGAATTGCGACTACATAAGTTCACATGGGTTGCTTCCTCTTGGATCGGGTGCTGAAGTGTTTTCCTTAAGGGCATTAACCCAATCCCTTCAGAAGGCGGATAGGCCGGATCATTTTGAACACGTGAACGAATATATTTTGCAACACCCGGGTGAATTCAGAATCGGACTATTTGCGATGGATCCGGAAAAGAATTTTCCGGATGTGAGATTAACGGTGGATACCATGAAGGATCTCAAGAATGTGCAAAGTCTGGTAAAACATGATACAGATCCTGGGGGAAGCATTCTTCCGCTTTTAAAAATATGTTTGGGGTCTGCCTAGAGGCTTCAGGGGTCGTGGGATACGGCCATTTTTTTCGTTCGCTCATCGTAGCCCGGGAGCTTATCGAAGGGGGAGAAAAGGTGATGCTATTTATGAATCGTGAGGACCGGTTGATTCAAAGAATTGAAAACTCGGGAATACCATTCATGGTTGAAGAGGATATTGACCGGCCCGGGTGGAGAAAGGATATGGCCGGGAAGTTGGGGATCAAAGTTTGGATTGAAGACCGGCTTCGGTTCTCCGGTAATCATATCCGCGAACTTAGAAATGCCGGGGTTTTTGTGGTGGGATTGGATCTTGTAGCCCGGGACGAAGAATATCCTGATTTGGTATTTAGTATCATGCCTTGTTTTTATGGTTTGTGCAAGGCAAGATCGAAGGTGTTTCAAGGCATGGAATTTTTTGTGCTGGATCCCGCATTGCGCGAATTCCGAAGGGAGCGGAAGGAAATCAGAAAAGTGTTGGTGATGTTTGGTGGTACAGACACGCATTCTATAACATGGAAAGTGGCGGAGCAACTGCAGGGTGTATATGCACTTAAGGTAGTTCTTGGAGCTGGAACGGAAACTCGGATGTTCCCTGCAGGAGAGAAGGGTATAGAGGTGGTGCGTTCACCGGAATTACTATATAAGGAGTTTCCGGATTGCGACCTTGCTGTTTGTGCGGGAGGAATTACACCGTTCGAAATGGTTAGCACCGGGTTGCCTGTATGTATGATTGCTACGGAGGAACATGAGAAGATGAATGCAAGGTTTATTGCCGATCAAGGGATGGGAGTGGTTTTGGGCGATCGCCTGAATTATGATCTTCAGCCTGAAAAATTCGGGTCATTGAATCTTGCTCACTATAGCCGGAAAGGACTGGATTCGTTCCGTCATTACGGTGCCGGAAATATCATCAACAGGATCAGAGAGTTCGCATGAGAGCTGTGATACATCAGCCGGATTTTATGCCTTACATTGGATTTTTCCACCGGCTTCTCCATGCTGATCAGTGGATTGTCTTTGATCATGTGCAATTCTTGTCTAATAGTAAGAGCTGGCACCATCGGGATAAGATCAAATCGGCGCATGGAGAGCGCTGGCTGACAGTTTCTGTTAAAAAATGCCCGCAGAAAACACCGATCAATGAAGTATTACTTTCGGACACCACAGATTGGAGATCGGATAATCTCAATCTGATTCGCCAGGATTATCGCCAGTCTGCTTGGTTCAATGAGATATTTCCGCGGATAGAAAAATTGTACTCAACACCTTGCGAGCGATTGGTAGAATTTAATATCTTATCGATTGAAATGCTGATGGAAATGTTTGATGTCAGAATTAGTACGGTTCTTTCAAGCTCCCTTTCTCCGGAAGGTGCAAAGAATGAGCTCTTGATAGATCTATTGTCGAAGGTAGGGGCCGACGAGTATCTGTCGGGAGTGGGAGCAAAGGATTACCTCCGGCCTGAATTGTTCGACCAGGCCGGAATCAAACTACTTATTCAACAATTCACTCATCCGGTTTATCCCCAGATCAATGGAGATTTTATCCCTTTCCTTTCTTCTATTGATATTCTTTTCAACTGCGGAATTGAAAAATCCTCGGCTATTATCAGATCAATATGAAATTTGAGACTTGTCCCATTTGCTCTTCGAAAGATATTTTCGAATACATGCATGGGGTGTTTGATAATCCGGAGGCCATCGTAAAAGAATGCAGAACCTGTGGCCTCCAGTATCTGTATCCCATGTTTACTGATGAGGAGGAAGATGTCTATTATCGTAATTATTATGAAAGTCAGTCTGTCCGGCATTTTAAATCGAATTCGCTGAAGGATATGCAGGACGCCGCCCTCAGACTATACAATAATTACGAGGGGTATTATAAAGCATTGCTCGAAAATACAGAAGCTGTTCTGGAAGTGGGATGTGGTACCGGAGGGTTCATTAAATTTCTGGCAAGTACAGGAGAGAATTTCCTCTACCACGGCGTGGAAAGATCGGAGTCGAATCTGACATTTCTACGGGAATACAAACATTGGGACACTATCACTCCTGAGTTTTTTGAAACCTTCGGAGATCTGCCTGCGGGACAACAATATGATCTTGTTACGGCTTTCGGTGTGCTCGAGCACGTCCGTTTCCCTGACCAATTCCTCGAAGAATTAATACTTAAAGTCAGACCAGGTGGGCGTGTGGTTTTCAATGTTCCTAATAAGAATAACCCACTTGTTTCCTGGCTTGAATTGGAAGAATTCCGGAAGTTCACTTACATGATGCAGCATTGTTACACATTCACAGAAGAATCGCTGAAGACACTGGGGAAGCGCCATCATTTAGCAGTGAAAGAATTCAATTACCAACAGGTCTGGTCTCTGGACAATCACCTTTCCTGGTTGAAGAACAGGAAACCCCACGATTTCAGCCGGTTCACGCGATTACTTTCTCCGGAAACTATAGCATCCTATAACCGCGACCTGATCCGAAACAAGGAAACAGATCTGGTATCGGTGGTATTTAACTACAATCCTTAACTTGATAACATGAATATTCTGGCAATCGGTGCTCACTTTGATGACATTGAATTAGGCTGCGGTGGTGCACTGGCACGGCACGTTGCAAACGGAGACACAGTAATCGCATATGTAGCTACACTATCCGGTTATAAAAACGCAGACAATAAGGTGATCCGTCCTAATGAAATAGCCTTGAAGGAAGGGCAGGAGGCAATGAGGATACTGGGGGTTGAGCTGATTTGCGGCACATTTAATACCCTGGAACTTGAGTTTGCCGAGCCCCTGAATGTGCAAATTCTTCGAATCGTGGAAGAGCGTAAAATAGACAGGGTTTATATGCACTGGACAGGCGATGTACATCACGATCATATTAGCCTTGCACACGCATCCTTACATGCTTGCCGCCATGTGAAGAGAATACTAATGTATAGGAGCAACTGGTATCATTCTGGGAAAGTATTCAATGGGAATTATTATATCGATATCACTGAACACTGGGAGAAGAAGGAAAGTTCAATATTGGCTCATGAGTCAGAGTTAGGTAGAGTCAATAAGAAGTGGGTAAGCTTTTTCAGAAACGAAGCAGAGAATGCAGGACAACGAATCGGAGTGCCTTTAGCCGAGGTTTTTGAAGTTGTTAAATGGATTGAATAGTGGCTGCGCGAAACATTAAGCTTTTGATAAAAAAATGGCTCCTGCCTCCCGGGATTTCCGGGTTCCTGAGTGCGGGAGGGCATGCCGTTGTTTCGCAGGAGGATACTTCTCATATCCGGGAATTAAACAAAAAGGGAACCCTGCTTTCCGGTATCCATCAGGATGAAGATTGTTTCATTCTTGGAGCCGGACCGTCTATCAGGCAGCAGGATCTCCGAAAATTGATTGGCAAAGCGGTTATTAGCGTAAGCAATACCTATGTGCATGAGCATTTTTCTTACATTAAGCCGAGATACCATGTGCTTCCCAGCGTGTTTGCAAGCCATGGTCGTGTTTACGAGGAACATAAATTCCTTGACTGGTTAAGTGATATGGATAAAAACCTGGGTGCTGCTCAGGTGGTATTGCATTGGGGCGATAAGGAAAAAATAGAGCAAAATGCCATTTTTACCGGTAGGAAGTGCCATTGGGTGGAGTATGTGCCATGGAATGAGGATTTTTCTACTCCTATAGAATTTGGAAGAATACCAAACATCTGGTCTGTTTCTGAATTGGCGCTCACATTGGCTGTCTATTGTGGCTTCCGAAAAATATATTTGCTGGGTTTTGATCATGATTGGTTCAATGGACCCTTAAATTATTTCTTCGATACGCAAACGCAACATAAAGTGAAGCCAAGTACGGATCGGCTGGGCTATGCTGATGCTGAATATCAAATGCGAAGACACGCCTATATTTTTAAAAAGTACAAATACCTGAATAGTTTTAAACAAAATATTTATAATGCGAATGCTAATCCTGATTCATATGTGGATGTTTTTCCAAAAGTAGATTTTAACAGCTTATTCTGAACATGAATTCAACACTGATAAAGATCACTCCTGGTTTTCTCTTAAGACTGTATAATAGACTGTCTAACTCTATTAAATTTAAAGGGAAGATGATCAGATTCGAAGCCAAATTGAGTGTTGTAAATAGTACAGTGGGGCAGAATAGTACCTTCGGTTCTAATGTTAGTTTGAATGGATCCAGGCTTGGAGAAAATACGATTCTTGAATCAAATGTGAAGGTTGAGAATTCAAGAATTGGGAATACAGCCTATATTTACCGCAATGTTCATCTTTCAAGTTCAGAGCTTTCGGAAAATTGTATTGTCTATCCGGATTCCCATGTAGCAAACGCTCGATTGGGAGCATTCTCCTATATCGGGCAGAATTCATATATCAGTCTAACACATATTGGCAAATTTTGTTCCTTAGGGCCTAATTTGATTTCAGGTTGGGGTATTCACCCTACTAACGGAATATCCACACACCCAATGTTTTATTCTTCAAAAAAGAAGAATCGATTCACCTTTTCGGTTGAGGATAAGATCGAGGAAAGGAAAAGTATTTCTATTGGCAACGATGTTTTTATCGGCATGAATGTGATCCTCCTAGATGGCGTGAGTATTGGGGATGGTGCTGTGATCGGTGCCGGCGCTGTTGTGTCGAAAGATATTCCTCCTTATGCCATAGCCGTGGGATGTCCAATAAGGATTGTTGGATATCGATTTTCAGAAGAGGTGATTGAAAAGCTTCTCTCCATGAAATGGTGGGATTGGGAATTTGAAAAGCTAAAGGAAGTAGAGCGCTCCTTTTTCAATGTAGACGAGTTCATTAAAAAGTATAGAAAGGTTTAAGAACTGGATTATTCCTAAAACAGAATAGCTTTACTGTCTGCAGACGCCTTGTCTCCCCACCTTTTACACCACGAGTCGTACTTTTTTTTAATGTAGCTAGAGATACCTGTGGCTCTGATTAAGAAAGATGTTCAGCCTGTTAGATTCATTCATTTGGACATTATACCATCGATACGTCGAAAAGGAAAACTGATGGAGTTTGATGTTATCTATTATAACAAGAGCCTGATCAAGCTGTGATCACCTTCTTTACAACGGCTAAGAAATTTGAAGGGGAAACACGGAATAACCAACTAAATGCCATCCGAAGCTGGTTGATTCTTCACCCCGCTGTGGAAGTGATCCTTTTTCAATCGCCGCATGGCATTGACCCTGCAATGATAGATCCCAGAATCAAAATAGACCCATTTCCTGAATGTGTCAATAACATTCCCAGAATTGATTACATGTTTCAGTTTGTTTCAAAGCATGCAGCGAACTCCTATTGCTGCTTTATCAATTGTGATATTGTCCTTACGTCTGACTTTCTTAATGTTATTATGAACAGGCTAAGTGCATTAAAAAACGACTTTCTTGCAGTAGGGCAACGTTGGGATTTCGAAAACATTCAAGGGGAATGGCAATTTACTGAGGGGTGGCAGGATAAGTACCTCGGAAATCCGGCAATGCAATTGCATCCTCCCGCAGGTTCTGATTATTTCCTTTTTCCTAAGGGGCTGTACCCATCAGGTTCTATACCTCCGCTGATTGTAGGTCGGCCCGGATGGGATCTCTGGATGATTTATAATGCCCGCAAGCGGAAAATCTGCACGGTGGACCTGAGTGGAGTCTTTATGCTGTATCACCAGAATCACGACTATTCTCATAAAAATGTACATTATGAAAATAATCTGGATGAACCTGAAGCCATCCGTAATCTGAGTTTTCTTCCGGCCAGTGGAAAATATGAATTCACCCTTTTAGCCTGCGATTATGCGTTTGATGAGAAGGGGAAGATGGTGAAAAATTACGCCCGCTGGATGATGGAAAGATATTTGCGTATTTCCGCAGCACTTGGTCAGCACCGCACAATAGCCTGGATGAGGTATCGTTTTGCACAGATTTTATATAGAGTTTTCGGTCTCCGGTGAATTCCTCTTTGGCTCCCATCGTTCTTTTTGTCTATAACCGTCCCTGGCATACGGAGAAAACGTTGAATGCTCTGTCGCGTAATATACTGGCAGAGCAGTCTAAATTGTTTGTTTTCTGCGACGGTCCAAAACAAGATGCCGGCAACGAAGACCTTGATAAAATCAGGGAGGTGCGTGATCTGGTGAGATCTAAAAAATGGTGTGGAGAAGTGCATATTGTTGAGAGAGACAAGAATTTGGGGTTGGCGGAGTCAGTAATCAAGGGCGTCACACTTGTAGTGAATGAGCATGGAAAAATTATTGTACTGGAGGATGATCTTCTGACATCACCTCACTTCCTTCAGTATATGAATGAGGCCTTAAAGATGTATGCAGACAAGAAGAATGTTTTTCAGATCGCTGCGCACCAATATAATCTTAAAAAGAGGCCCGAAAATGTAGAGGCATTCTTTGCCCCTTATTGTACATCATGGGGATGGGGCACATGGAAGAGAGCCTGGGACCAATTCAATTATGAGTGCAAGGATTCTGATTTATTAGAAACTGACGAGTCATTACGCAATAGTTTCAATCTCGAAGGTGCATATCCCTTTGCGGAAATGATGACAATGAGTAAAAAAACTCAAAAAGTGGATTCCTGGGCAATACGATGGTGGTGGACTGTTTTTATAAATAAAGGGATCTCTCTTTTTCCTGTTCGTTCGCTTGTTGCGAATATTGGCTTTGATAGGTCGGGCACACATTCACATCATTTGAAGAACGAGGAGGTTGAAAACATTGAAAATATTCGTGTGAGGCATTTACCTGAAGTGGTTGACCAAAATGAAGTTCTTTTTAATGAAATGAAGGGTGTTATTAGAAAAATGTTAAATAGTAATACCAAAGAGGAGACAATTTGGATGAGAATCACAAATAAATTCAGAATAAGACACTAAAAAGTATGAAAAAAATCTTTCGCGCGATCACTCCGCCTGTTATTATTCAATTATTCAGAATGTTCAGGAAGTCTACGCAGGCGCCAAAAACCATACATGTTCAAAAACTCGGAGATCCTAAGCAACAAGACCTTGATCTGTATTATGATGTTACATATGCTGAGGCGCTGGAGGAGTGGGGTAAAGACAATACCTGGAATGAAATTCAAATGTTTTTGGCTTGCAGCCGCGGTAAGATTTTAGACATTGCCTGTGGGACTGGTAGAACAATCAAGCTTCTGGAGTCAAAAAACCCACAATGTGAAATATATGGGTTTGATATATCTGACTTGCTGATTGCAAAAGCGAGAGAAAAGGGAATTCCTGACAGTCGGTTGAAAATCGCGGATGCTACTAAGATGCCATATAGTACTGATGAGTTTGATTATTCGTATTCCATCGGTTCTCTTGAGCACTTTACTGAGGAAGGTATTGTGAAATTTATCTCTGAAAGCGCACGAGTTACAAAAGGCATGTCATTTCATATGATACCTGTATCAAAAAGCGGAAAGAATGAAGGTTGGATGAAAACGATCCAAAGTTTTTACAATAACTCTGAAGGATGGTGGATGGAAAAGTTTGGAAACAGCTTTAGCAGGGTTTATACTATTGCCTCAAAGTGGGAAGACCCGATTTCGTTTGGCAGGTGGTTTGTCTGTATTAAATGACCTGGGAGGAAATTATCATATCAATTCGTAAAGACCCGGGAATGTCTGCCCTGGTTAAGGATGCGTACCTTTCTGAGGATATTACTGCTAATGCATCTTCTTTTTTTGATTCCGATGAGTTTAAAGAAACAATCCGGATTCTCCGGGAGCTGAATTTTTTGAAAACCGCCGCCAGGCTGGCAGATGTCGGGGCCGGAAATGGTATTGCCAGTTATGCCTTTGCAAAGGCCGGATTCAGGGTTTGCGCTGTAGAGCCTGATCCAAGCCACACGGTTGGGGCCAATGCGATCCGGTGGCTTAAGGAAAAGTGTAAGATGGTAAATCTGGAGGTGTTTGAGGCCGGAGGCGAAAAAATGCCTTTTGAGTCCAATAGTATGGATATCGTTTACGTACGGCAGGCAATGCATCACGCGGCTAACCTGCGGAGTTTTGTAAGCGAATGTGCCCGCGTTTTAAAACCTGGCGGCTGCCTGTTTACGTGCAGGGATCATCTGATCTATGATGATAAGGATAAGGAGTTATTTCTGAATTCTCACCCACTCCATAAATATTACGGGGGCGAGAATGCCTATACGCTCACGGAATACACAAACGCTATCGAAAGTGCCGGACTTAAGATCCAAAAGATGCTTCGCCATTTCGATTCAGTTATAAATTACGCTCCGCTAACCAGCGAGGATATCAGGAAAAAGGAGCTGGATCAGGTGGCTTTCGTGGAAACGCTATTCCGGAAGCGCTTTGCGGGAGTGTTTCAACGAGTTCCAGGCCTTCATGACTGGTATAGAAGGAGAGCCATTGGCAAACTCGGACCTGCCAATGATGAACGGTCGGTTCCCGGCCGCCTTGTTACATTTATTGCCATCAAGCCCGAATGACAATTCTGATTATAGGTTCACGTGGATTTATTGGCAGCGCATGCCTGAGACACTTTTCTGCTCAGCATTCTGTAATCACTGCCGACATTGTTCCTGATAATTGTTCCACAGACCACTTTGAAATCAGCAAGGCAGCTGATTATAATAGGCTGTTCTCTGATAGGAGACCGGATTTGGTGATTAACGCATCCGGTGCTGCAAATGTTGGTCAGTCCTTCAGTGATCCGGAGAAAGACAGGCAACTCAATGTGCTGAATGTAGATAATATTCTTAATTCTATCGCACTGTCGGGCCTCAAGTGTAAGTTCATTAATTTCTCTAGTGCGGCAGTATACGGAAATCCGGATTCCCTGCCAGTGAAAGAGAACGCCCGGTTGAATCCCTTGAGTCCTTACGGCGCCCATAAACTGGAGTCAGAAGGCCTGCTCAGAAACTATTGGACGAAACACGGCATCTCCGCCTGCAGCCTGAGAATATTCTCTGCCTATGGCCCGGGCTTAAGAAAGCAGCTTTTCTGGGATCTTTATCACAAAGCCATGCAGAATAATGTTGTTACCCTGGCAGGAACGGGAGCAGAGTCACGGGATTTCATTTTTATTGACGACCTGGTTCATGCCATCGATCTGATCGCCACACGAGCGCCCATGAAGGGGGAAGCAATCAATGTGGCCACCGGCGAAGAGGTTACGATCAGGGCAGCTGCCGAAATCTTTCTCCGGCAAATGGGAATGGGTCACCGCCTTGAATTTAATGGTAAAGTCAGGGAAGGAGATCCAATGAACTGGAGAGCCGATATTACTTTATTGAAAGAGTGGGGGTTCGAATCAGCAACCACGATCGAGCTCGGGTTACATAAATACCTGAAATGGGTAAAATCAAACGTGTAGCTATTTATTTCAGAGACAATCCCCGGTGGACAGGGGGAGTCTATTATCTGCAAAATCTTATAAAGGCTGTTCATACGATTCAAATTCCTGAGAACATTGAGATCAGGGTGATTTGTTGTGAGGAAAAGGAATTGGACATGCTGCGAGAGTTGAATAACCGCCTTCCGGTTGAATTTATCCCTAAGAGTACCGTTTATCAGACGCACAGAACATGGGAACGGGTGATCAATCGCATTTCGCGACTATTGCTCAATAGAAATAGTATCCGCAGAGATACGCTCATTAACAGGTATGCTGGTAGTTCCGATTGGGTTTATCCGGCTCCTGAACCGGAGTTTTTTAATACGATTCCGGGTAGAATTTGCTGGATCCCTGACCTTCAGCACAAAGCATTGCCCGAGTTTTTTAGTGCGGAAGAACTGAATCGCAGAGAGGAAACTATTCGTCAGTACATAGTCTCAAAGCACCCACTCGTGTTTAGTTCCATTGCAGCACGTAACGACTTTATTACTTACTATACTCCAGGAACATTATCATTACACGTTTTGAATTTTGCCGTGTATCATCCTTCCCTTGGCCAATTGGATCCCAATAGAATAGTTGAAAAATATAATATTACTCAGCCTTTCGTATATGCCCCCAATCAGTTCTGGAAGCATAAGGACCATATTTCCGTGATTGAAGCGGTTTCGGAACTGGTGAAGGGGGGAGAGAAGGATTTGCTGGTTCTTTTTTCAGGCAATGAACATGATTATCGCTTTCCGGGGTATACCGACACACTGAAGCAAAGGGTCAAGGAGCTTGGCCTGACCGCAAACATCCGATTCTTAGGCTTTCTCCCAAGAGAAAACCAGCTCGTGCTGATGAAAAGAGCCTTGTTCATTCTTCAACCTTCATTGTTCGAAGGGTGGAGCACCGTGGTGGAAGATGCCAAAGCCCTGGATAAGCATGTCCTCGCTTCTGATCTGCCTGTTCACCGGGAACAACTGGGAAGCGCAGCCTCTTACTTTCCTGCCGGCTCTGTTCCTGGTCTCGCGGAGGCATTGCTGATATTGCTGAAAGGCAACATTCCGAAGCATGATTTTCAGTATGAACATAGTAGGAAGCGCTTTGCAACCGACTTTTTAGAAATCGTGACGAAGTTGTGAGTTTAAGGAGATCCCTTAAGGATTTAGCCTTTGCATTAGGGTGGAAGAATGTGGAATGCAACATTTGTAATCACAGAGATTTTCATATGCAGAGCGACAGCTGGCACGAACATACCGTCTGCCTGAAATGCCGGTCCCAGGTGAGGCATCGTTTGTTTAAGCAGATGCTGGATGTCCATCCCCGCTTCAACGCGAAAACACTGCTAGAAGACAAAACCGTGCTTCACTTCGCACCCGATGAAATGCTTCGCCCTTTTCTGAAAACTGCATCTGGCACCTATACCACTGCGGATTTGCTGGCTGAAGGATACAGTTACAGCGGTATTGACCGGATTCTGGATATTACTTCCATGCAAAGTGAGGTGAGCCAGGAAACCTATGATGCACTTATAGCCATGGATGTCCTCGAACATGTTCCCGATGATCGGGCCGCTCTGAGGGAAATACACCGGGTGCTGAAAAAAGGCGGACATTGTGTGTTGACCGTACCCCAGGATGACCATGCGGAAAATACAGACGAAGATGCTTCGGTCACAGATTCTGAAGCCAGAAGACTGAGGTTCGGACAATCGGATCATGTCAGAATCTACGGAAAGGATATTGTGAAGCGGATGGAAGAAGCAGGCTTTCAGGTTCATTGGGTGGATGAAAAAGATTTCCCGGCCGATGAGCAACAGCTCTTTGTCCTTTTTCCACCCAAATTATCTGGAGTGCCCCATGCAACCAACTTCCGGAAGATATATATAGGGATAAAGAAATGAATTCGCTTCCGCTGATCTCCATTGTCACTCCCAGCTTCAATCAGGCACCCTATCTTGAACAGACAATACGTTCGGTTCTGGATCAGAATTATCCCCGCCTGGAGTATATTATCGTGGACGGAGGAAGTACGGATGGATCCGTGGACATTATCAGGAAGTACGCAAGTCAGTTGAAATGGTGGGTATCTGAGAAGGATAACGGGCAGTCGGACGCTATTAATAAGGGAATGAAACACGCCACTGGAGATATTGTGAACTGGATTAATAGTGATGATTATCTGGAGCCGAATTCACTCTCTATGCTTGCTGAGGCATGGCAGAAGAATCGGAACGCGAATGTGTTTGTCTTCAGGCAAAGGGTTGTTAGGGGAGATACCCCATCGAATGGTGACCCTGTTGGAAGTACCACGGTGGAGATTTCACTGGAGGAGATGCTGGCGCGGGCCCATATTGATCAACCCGCTACATGGTTCAAAGGAGATGTAATGAGAGAACTTTTTCCGCTGAATCAGGCATATCAATATGTCATGGATGCCGAGTTGTGGTGCAGATACCTTTTCTCTCATGGTAAAGAGCGAATCGTTAGCGTTTCTTCGGTTATCGTCAATTTCAGGCTACATGACAAAAGCAAAACTACCGGAGCGCAATCCGGATTTTTTAGTGAAAAGAAGCGCCTCTCGCTGGAAGTGCTGGCTCATTGTACGGGCGAGTCGGAACTCGCTGCGAAGATTGCGGAAGTGATGCGGAAGGCAGGAAAGATTGATGGATATTCCATGAAGCATTGGTTGCAAGGCCCAAAACTGAACAGCAAGAAGCTTACAGAACTGCTTCTGAAAAAACTGGTTTATGATGTTTTTGAATCCGGGCAAAAATCATTGGGACGTGAAATATTAACAACGAAACTTCGCAGACTGACACTGATTGATCCACGTTACTTTTATCTCATAGCTAAATCATTTTTTTAGTGCCTTTCTTCACCGTCATCATTCCCACATATAATCGCGCAGTCAGACTCAAATTGGCAATTGAATCCGTACTTCAGCAATCATTTGGTGACTGGGAGCTTCTGATAATAGATGACGGTTCAACAGACGATACGCGCGAAACTGTGCTTCGTTATGAGGATTCAAGGATAAAATATCACTGGCAGGAAAACAAGGAAAGGAGTTCAGCACGAAACAAAGGTATTGATCTTTCTACCGGACAATACATATGTTTTCTGGATTCAGATGACACGTACGCCCCGAATCACCTTGAGGTTTTGCATTCTGTCATTCGACAAACAGGAGGGGAGTTGCTTCGTGTTTACGCCATTTTTAATAAGGAAAAGAGCGGCGATAAGATCCGCCAGGAAATACCATCGCGGGAATCCGGTTTGTTGGCTGACGCGGAAACACATTTTGTAAATGTGGTTTGTAACCCCTCTGCATTATGTGTGCGGAGGGAAATAGTAGACAAAGTCCGCTTTGATGAAGCGTTGTCGCTTGGCGAAGATTTTGATTTTATTATGCGCATTTTACAATATAAACCCATTTTTATCTCCGTTCCTGAACATACGATCATAATGGTTGAGCACGAAGATAATACCCTAAGCCAACAATCGCCTGAATTCCATCAGACGTATATTGATTCTTTGAAGAGCATACTTTACCGGCAGCTTGTTACAGATGAGAAGAACAGAAATACTCTTATGGATCGTATTACAAGGAGATACCGTTGGATGGCGGAGTGCCATAGGTTGAAGGGCAATGTTTTTCTGTACTGGTATTACAAAATATTCGCCAGACTGTCACGATAGAAGTTTTAAACATGGATCGAATAAAGAAAATTGTAGTGGGGGATCACAAAGATGTGGGCCTTGGTAATAAATTCTCCCGCCACCAGTGGATTGAAAGGACACTGAAGAATATCCCGTCGGGTTATAAATTGCTCGATGCCGGAGCAGGAGAACAGCAATTTAAAAAGTTTTGCTCCCACTTACATTATACTTCACAGGATTTCGCCGAATATGATGGCAGCGGTGATGGTAAAGGCATTCAGACGGAAAAATGGGATACCTCACAGTTAGATATCATATCTGACATTTGCTCACTTCCTGTTCCAAATTCCACGTTCGATGCCGTGCTTTGTACAGAAGTTCTTGAACATGTGCCCGATCCAGGACGTGCAATTACCGAATTGGTGCGTGTGTTGAGATCCGGCGGGCAGCTGATTATCACGGCTCCATTTGGTTCTCTTACTCATTTTGCTCCGTTTCATTTCACCACCGGCTTCAACAAATATTATTATCAGCACTGGATGCGGATTTTAGGATGCGAAATACTGGAGTTAGTTCCTAATGGTAATTATTTTGAATGGATAGCACAGGAAGTCCGATATGCTGAAACGGCATCGAAAACATACGGTGCTCCGAAAATGAGTTTGATCGAGAAGTGGGCGCAGAGGTACTTTCTTTCCTATCTTAAGCGCTGCGCATCTGCAAGCCCTTCAAGTGACGAATTGGCCTGTTTTGGTTTCCATCTTATTGCCCGTAAATTATGATCATGATCCGGTTGATGGGTGGTTTGGGAAACCAAATGTTTCAGTATGCCTTCGGTCGCATGCTTAGCCAGAAATATCAAGCAGAATTGGTTTTAGACGATACATTGCTAAAAGACAGGGCTTTTCCAGATGCTGTGGCTACTCATCGCGATTTTGCATTGGATGTATTTAAATTAGCGCCGTACCGGATGGCGGTAAAGGAGGAGATCGATTTCTACAATGGACAATCGGGAGATCCCTTTCGGAAGCGGATCATGCGCTATTTGCGTAACAGATTGGGATATTCCCGTCTGATAGTTCAGAAGGGAAACCAGTTTCATGATTTTTATCTTAAGCCAGGCGACAATCACTGTTTAGTCGGCCGATGGCAGGGTGAAATCTACTTTAGTGAAATTGCTCAGAGAATAAGGCAGGAATTTCAACTGAAAGATATTCTCTCAGTAAATACCTATTCACTCGGGAAAGAGATAAAGCAGCAAAATTCATTAGCAATTCACATCCGGCGTGGAGATCTTTTGACGAGCCCATTGTATGCGGAAAGTATTGGAGCACTCGAATTGAAATATTATCGGAATGCCGCGGAGATTCTTTTTAGAAAAGCTCAACCCGAAGCAACGTATGTTTTTTCGGACGATCCGGATTGGTGTGTAGAAAACTTTTCACCTGGATTTCCCGTAACTGTCGTGCCGGCTGTTTTGGGCCACCCGAATGGAGTGGGCCATTTGCATCTGATGTCATGTTGCAGACACCATATCATATCAAACAGCACCTTCGCATGGTGGGCTGCCTGGCTGAAGGAATATCCGGAAGGCATAACGGTGGGTCCCAGAGATTGGTTCAGAGACCCGGAATTGTTCAATCCGGTTATTTTCCCCGAAAATTGGATTAGGGTATGAGGATATTGTATTGTTCTGATGAATTTGGTGGCGTAACCACTACTTTTATACGAAATGAGTTAATGGGGCTTGAATTGACGGATTCGCTGGCCTATCATTGTCTTAAATCTCCGGTTCATTCTTATCTGGATGGGAAGATTAAGATATATCGTTCAGAATGGAAACAAAATTTATTTATAAGAAAGTGGGATTACCTTTTGTGGAAAAATGATATTTCTCTAAGACTTCATAATAAGTATTTTTCAAAATCTTTTCAGAAGTGTGTTGCCGAGTTTGATCCTGAAATCATTCATTGTCACTTCGCCTTTGAAGGTTTACGTATTCTGAATGCAATTGATATTTTGACCATACCTGTTGTGTTGCATTTTCATGGATACGACGCCACTCAGATGATGAAATATAATTGTTATGTCAATGAACTTAAGAAATGGAGTGAACATCCCAAAGTTTATGCTATCTGTTGTTGCAAGGCGCTGCAGGATCGATTGAATGAACACGGAGTAAAGTTCAGAAGCAGGGTTATCTTTTATGGCATTGATACAGATTTATTTACACCTGGCATTCGACTGGCGCAGAATCCTTATTTTACTTTGCTGCAGATATCCTCTTTCAGTGAAAAGAAAGGGCATGAATATACGATACGGGCTTTTAAAAGTACACCACCTCACTATAGACTGGTTCTGGCTGGCGATGGGCCCGAAAAGGACAATATGGAGAGGTTGGTCGCTGAACTGGATCTTAACAGCCGTGTAACATTCCCGGGTATTGTTGATCCGTTGCAGGCGAAAGTATTGTATAACTCTGCCGATGCATTCGTGCATCACAGTGTCACTGCCGCAAACGGTGATCAGGAGGGAATGCCCAATGCGTTAATAGAGGCAATGGCGATGGGATTACCTGTTATTAGTACTTTTCATTCCGGCATTCCGGAATTGGTTGAAAATGGCGTAAATGGGATTTTGGTAGAAGAAAGAAATATCACAGGTCTTTCTGAAGCTATGAAGAAAATCGGGGAATTGAGGTGTAGGGAGAAAAACAGAAATAAAATTTTGAATCATTTTGATCGCACTATCCATAATCGCAACGTAAGAGAGTATTATTCACAAATATTAGATAATGAGTAATTACACAAAAACTGTATTTATTGTCGTTGGAACACGGCCTAACTTTATCAAAGTAACGCGTTTTAAGGAAGTGGCAGAATCATTTCCCGGAATGTGTGTAAAAATCATTCATACCGGACAGCATTACGACGAAAAGATGGCGGATGTATTTTTCAGGCAATTTAAGCTGGTTCCTGATCATTTTTTAAACGTAGGTGCAGGTACTCCCGTCTCGCAAATGGCAGGCATTATGATAGGGATAGAAAAGTTATGCACGGAGCTACGACCTGATTTGATGCTCGTGGTAGGCGATGTAAATTCAACATTTGCTGCAGCACTAACAGCTAATAAGATGGGTATTATGTGTGGTCACGTGGAAAGTGGTCTCCGGAGTTTTGACCGGACTATGCCGGAGGAATTTAACCGGGTACTTACCGATGTGGTGTGTGATCTGTATTTTGTTACGGAACAAAGTGGCGCGGATCATCTTGTGCGGGAAGGTGTACAAGAGGAGAAAATCCATTTTGTTGGCAATACCATGATCGATACCCTGGTGAAATTTACCCCACAGATTAATGCCTCTCCTGTTCTTGAGGAATTGAACCTTACTTCCGGGAAATTCGCATTAATGACCATGCACAGGCCCGCCACGGTAGATAGTAGTACAGGACTGGAGAAGCTTTTTGATTTGATTGCGACGCTGACACGGAAGAATCCGGTGGTCTTCCCGATTCACCCGCGTACGAGAAAGAAGCTTGAAGATTTCGGATTGTCAAAGAAATTTTACGGATTGCACAATCTGATCCTGACAGATCCACTCGATTATTTTGCATTTCAAAAACTAACTAAGAGCGCCCGCTTCGTGGTTACGGATAGTGGTGGAATTCAGGAGGAATCTACCTTTCTCGGGATACCTTGCCTTACACTAAGACCGAATACTGAGCGACCGGTTACAGTAGATTTTGGCACAAATACATTGGTTCCTTTTGATGTAACTAAAGTAACGATGCTCACGGAGCAAATTCTTTCCGGTACGTATAAAAAGGGCAAAACCCCACCTCTGTGGGATGGCCTGGCTACCGACCGGATCATGAAAATCATCAGTAACATCAAATGATATTTTTTACCTGCAATGACCCGGTTAACGGAATATTCGAGAGTCAGGTAATCGACGTTTGCCGGTATCTGAAAGAGAATCATGGTGTCAGCATTCGTCTTATTTCCATGTTTCCGGCTTCTGCTTATTCAGAGCAGTCCGGTAAGCTTAGAATTTCCTCTCCGGACAGTATTGCTCTTCGCTCAGTTTTCCCACTCCGGCTGAATAATCTTAATTCCATGATCCTGAGAAGAGTGTTGCCTGAGCAAGCAGAAAACGTATGGGCAAGAGGGGTGTTTGCCTGCAAGATTGCGTTAAAACTAAAACAGAGTGGAAAAGTCAGAAAGGTCATATATGATGGTCGCGGAGCTGTAGCGGAAGAATTCCGGGAATACATGGATCCTTCGGCGTTCAGGAGAATGAGGAACGCAGAGAAGACATGTGTATTGCAGTCCGATTACCGGTGTGCCGTGTCCGATGAATTGGTTTCTTACTGGAGATCTGAGTTTGGCTATGCAGGAGAGACGCATGCCGTTATTCCTACTACCTTGAATTCAGCGGCAGCAACCCCCGATTTTTCTTCGGGTCATCGCCAGAAGATTCGCGAATCGCTGGGATTTTCGGCGCAGGATGTGGTTTTTGTTTTTTCTGGCGGCTCAGCCGACTGGCAGTCGTTTTACTTATTGGGAAATCTTATCAACAAGCACTTTCCCGGCAATCCGGATTATAAACTGTTACTACTGCTTCCGGATCATGCCACGGGCCCGGTTTTAAATCCAGTATTAATGGAAAGAGTAGTGCGAAAACACGTGTTGCCGGCAGAGGTTATACCGATCCTGACTGCCTGTGATTATGGATTACTTGTTCGGGAACCTTCCGTTACTAATAAGGTTTCTGCGCCAACAAAATATGCGGAATATTTGTATGCGGGCTTGCAAGTGATTATTTCGGATGGGGTAGGAGATTATTCTGTACTGACTAAGCGGAGAAACACGGGATATACTACCGGTGATTTGCCGGCTAATTTATTCCGCGCAAGCGAGGCAAGAAGGGAGGAGTTGAAAAACACGGCGTTGGAACTTTTTTCAAAGAAGTCAGAGCGCATTCAACAAGCTTATCGCAAACTTCTCAATGCAGTGGGAGAACTATAAGGGTAAAATTGCGCTGCTTACGGACGGTATAACTCCTTGGGTAGTAGGTGGGATGCAGAGGCATTCCTATTTGTTACTCAAAAGTATTTTACGGGCTGGGTGGGAGGTGGATCTTTATCACCCGGCTGGTCGCAATTTGCATGCCGGCTCCGAAATTCCCGGACTGGACACGGAGATGCGCCGGCGCGTGAATCTGATTCTGGTACAATTTCCTGAGCCGGAATTCATACCAGGGCATTATCTGAGAAGATCGTTTCATTTTTCGGCAAATATTTTATCAGTCTTTCAGTCCCGGAAACCGGTAAACATGATCATTGCAAAAGGATTTACGTCGTGGGCTTTTCTGACTAAAAAGAACAAGATGGCATTGCCGCCCGTTGCGGTGAATTTTCATGGAATGGAAATGTTTCAGAGGAAGATTTCTTTGAAGCAGGCAATAGAACAGTGGATGCTGCGGGGACCGGTCCGATATAATTTACAAAAAGCAGATTACGTTTTTTCCTACGGAGGAAAAATTACATCTATAATTATGGAAATCGGGGTTAATAGCGAGCGAATCGTGGAACTTCCGGCGGGTGTGGAGGAAAGGAATATACGAACTTCGGAACCGGGAGTCGCCGATGGTCCAAGAACCTTTGTGTTCCTGGGAAGGTGGGAGCGCAGGAAAGGAATTCAGGAACTTTCTGATGCAATCAGGTTATTGCTGAAGCAGGGACAAAAGTTTCACTTTCATTTTATTGGCCCCGTGCCCGACAACCATAAAGTTGCTTCAGATGCCGTAACATATCACGGAGAATTGACAGACTTTCAGCGAATTCAAACCCTATTAATGTCGGCAGACGTACTCGTATGTCCTAGTTATTCGGAAGGTATGCCAAATTCAATACTGGAAGGAATGAGTGCAGGACTGGCGATCCTTGCTACGGAAGTAGGAGCTGTTCCCGTAATGGTTGATGCCCAAAACGGTGTCTTGCTGGATCGTCCGCATCGGGAAGAAATTGCGGAGGGCATTAAGAGAATGATTGGGATGAGTGAAGCAGAGCTGACAGCCATGAAGAGAAGTTCAGTAGAGAAGTGCCGGGAAAAATTTAATTGGAATGTCCTTGATAAGGAAATTTCTGCATGGATCAGCGGCCATATTCGGCCTTAAGCATGCGGCGGAGGCCGTCTTCCAGGCTGGTGTCGGGCTTGAAGCGTATGTTTTTGTAAAGTTTCTCAGAATTTCCTACCCTTCGCCCCACTTCATAATCGTAGCGTTTTGAAGGGGCCTTAATAAATGAAATGCCGGAAGTTGAACCGGTGATTTTCAAAACGGCATGGGCAAGCTCCCGGATGGAGATCTCCTCCTCATTTGAGACATTGAGTACCTCGCATCCCTTTAATTTTCCTGCAACTTTGATGCATGCGGTAACAGTGTCGTCAATATAAGTGAAGTCCCTGGTTTGTTTTCCGTTCCCATAAACGGAGAGAGGCTCTCCCTTCAGCGCCTGTTCCATGAAACGGGGAACAACCATGCGCGTATCTTGTCCGGGCCCATACACATTAAAGAATCGTAACGAAACACTTTCAAGCCCCTTCTCCTCATACAGCGCCTTTAAATAAATCTCATTGTATCTTTTGGCAATAGCATACGAGGTGCGCGGATCAAGGGAAATGGTTTCGGTAAAGGACTTTTCAATTGCCGAATGGCCGTAAACACCCGACGTGGAAGAGTAGATCAGTTTCTTGGTTCCGTTGGCGATGCAGTAATCCGTAATATTTCTGAGACCTACAATTTCAGTCTCCATGGTTTCAACAGGATTATCTGCCACAACGTCTACGCCCAGCACGGCTGCAAAATGATAGATCAGATCGCATCCCTTGGCAGCCAGTCGGACATCCTGCTTTCTACGGACATCACCCTTAATAAATTTAAGCTTTTTCTGAACCCCTGCAGGTATCTTGTTGCCCCGAAGAAGGTTGTCCAGCACCACCACTTCTTTTCCCTCCTTTACCAGACGTGCCGCCAGGTGAGAGCCGATAAAACCGGCGCCTCCGGTAATCAGAACGCGTTTCTTAGACATATTGGATTTAAGGTATCTTTGAAATAGAAAGACAAAGGTAATGATTTCCCCGGCCTGTTACCATGAATGAAGCAACCCGTGAAGGAAAAGAAATGCCCGGGCTGAATGCCCTGCGCTTTTTTGCCGCCTTTTCTGTTTTTATCGGACACCTGGAGCTGATTAAATATCACCTGGGGCTGAAGAACAGATATGACATGTTTGAGCGGTTTAATTTCGGCGGGATTGGCGTTTATTTCTTTTTTGTGCTGAGTGGCTTTCTGATCACCTGGCTCTTGCTTCAGGAAAAGAAAAAAAGTGGAACAGTAGCAATTAGAGCCTTTTATATGCGAAGGATATTGAGAATCTGGCCATTGTATTATCTGATCCTCATACTCGGCTTTTTTCTTTTACCGTCCATTGACTTCTTTGAACTCTACCCGCACGGCTTCAGAGAAAATTTCTATCTCGATCTGATCCTTTACCTGATCGTTTTCCCTAACCTTGCCTTTGCCATAGCTCCTCCTGTGCCGCATATTGGTCAGGCCTGGTCTATCGGCGTGGAGGAGCAATTCTATCTGTTATGGCCTGTCTTGATGAAATATATCCGAAATACCGGAGGACTTATTTTTGGCCTGCTCGGATGCTACCTTTTGATCAAAGGAACAATCTGGATTCTTACACCCGATGAGCCTGCTCAATGGTGGGGCGTGCTTAGAAGATATCTGGCAATGAGTAAATTTGAATGTATGATGGTGGGTGGACTTGGAGCCTGGATTGTGTTCAGGGAAACAAAATGCGTTTTATCAATCATTTTTCATCCCATAATACTGGCGGTTTCCCTGGTATTGATCCCATTACTTTCCTGGTTGCTTTTTCCTTATCATTTTCTGCAGGATGTAGTTCACCTTCCACTTTCCTTTTGCTTCATTATTGTTATACTGAATGTAGCTAAAAATCAAGGATCGTTTTTAAAACTGAACAACCGTTATTTAGACCGTCTGGGTAAAATATCTTATGGTTTTTACATGTATCATCTAATGGTTCTCTTTCTGGTTGTTAAATTATTCGCATGGAGCTACCGGGAGAATAATTGGTGGACCGATGCAGCAGTAGTGCCGGTCGCCTTCATGACCTCTACTGCTATTTCCTGGATATCCTATGAGTATTTTGAGAAGAGATTTATACGCATGAAAGCCCGCTACAGCAAAGTGTAATGTTCAAAAATCTGACCATAGAAGATCCTCTCTTCCGGACCAGGCAAAGCCGCTGGGTTCTGCTCGTGGTTTTTCTTGCCATTTTTGTCAATTCCTATGTTTTTATAAAGGAGCCCGCAGAGGTGTACCTGAGCTATCCGGGCATCGCTTTACTACTCCTGCTTTGGCTGTTCCGTTTCGGGCTGCCACCTGTGATCATCCAGGTGTTTGGCATTTTGCTCTTTGCCGGCGTGTTGAATATTATCCTTGGAAATAACACGATTGGGAATTTTGTAAAAATATTTCTGGGAGTCTTTATGTCCTATCTTTTCTTCTATTATATTATGAAAGTTTTTGAGTTTAAAGTGGAAGAGTTGTACCGGTGGTATTTAAAAGGGTGTGTGATTCTCTCTTTAATCGGATTGTTTCAGTTTTTTTCCTTTCTCGTGGGATTCAGGTATGGATACGATTTATCATGGATCTTGAATAAGGGAGGATTTATCGGTGGGGGTAATTTCGGTATACGGATTAACGCGCTATTCCCTGAACCGACTTATCTTGCCTGTACACTTTCTCCTGCTATGTTCGTTGCGATGTATAACCTTTTCCGAAAGCAGCAGCTTTACCTGAATAGATGGCAGAGCGCACTGGTAATAGTCGTTTTTACTCTTTCTTTTTCCGGACTTGCGTTTGCCGCATTTTTAATTGCAGGTATATTACTGCTTGTTAACTTCGGACTGGTCCGGTATATCCTTCTCTTTGTGCCCGTGCTAATGATCAGCTTCTCCTTTATGTATAACAATGTAGAAGAATTCCGTCAACGCTACGACAGTACCGTAGAAATTTTTCGAACCGGTCAATTTAAAGTCGGAGAAACGCACGGATCATCGGTTATCTTATACAATAATTATCATGTAGCACTGGAAAATTTCAAGTCAAATTTTTTGTTCGGGACAGGACTTGGTTCCCACCAGGTGGCATTTGAACAGTACAGCATTACAAAAGGAATTAAGACCTGGGGTTTCGACCTCAACAGCCAGGACGCCAACTCCATGCTGCTCCGGCTTATCTCAGAAACAGGATTATTCGGGACTATTCTCTTTCTGGTACTTTTTTTCAAATGCTATGTCAAACGGCATGAAGAAGACCCCGATTTCCCCCCCAGGTTCTGGATAATCTCAAATGGGATCTTTATTATGATTGCACTAAACCTTCTCCGGCAAGGTCATTATTTCCTCAACGGTTTTCCTTTTTTTGTTTGGCTCTATTATTATAATTACCTGGACTATACGTCGTATATGGCGGAAAAAGCGGAGAAGCATAAGCAGCAGCCATCCGCCGGTTTAGCGGGCGGGTAAAAAGCTTGTTAATTGCTGTAGCCATAGGAGATACCCCTTATCTGTAAGATGTACCCCGTCACTTGTCAGTTCTTCCGCCAGCCTTCCGTCCCTCTTGAATATGCGGTGCAGGTCAATAAATATCACTTTATATTCCCCGCATAGAGTCCGTATCCCTTCGTTTACTGAGCAAATGATGCGGTTGGCCTCATCCGGGTCGCTCATCCATCCTTCCTTGAACGAGACGGGAAGAATGCTTTGAAGAATGATATGCTCCGGTGGAAGGTAGCGAAGAGCTTTCTTTATGATATTACGGTAATTCCGGAGGATTTTCTTTTCACTGAGCCCGGCCAGAATATCATTGATCCCGATCTCAATATAGATACTCCCCGGTTGCTGGTTCAGGATGGTATCCATCCGGCGGAGAAGACTTCCTGTAAAATCACCATTGATACCGCACACAGAGACGGAAGCATTCCCGGAAAGATACGCCCCGAGACCCGCGGTCAGGCTGTTACCGAAAAACACATGTTTTCCGTGGTGTTTGAGTTTGTTAAAATGATTTGCCTTAAATTTCCACTCAACGGATTCTGAGTTTTTTTTAAAGATCGCATAAGGGCGTATCCATGCTTTGTAGATGAAAAATCCCCCGGCAAGGGAGATGAGAATGAGGATAAACCACCTCGCCCGGTATTGCCTAATCCGATCCCACATTATTCATTAGCCTGTCAAAATTACGAGACTCTTTACGCCACTTCAGCCGGTTCATCCTGTTCAGTGCCCAGTAAACTTGCCCCGCAGTCCAGTAGCACTCTACATTGGATCGTCTGATATGGTACGACTCCCGGTTGATATTGGATCCCGGATAGCTTCCGAAAAAATAGGAGTAATGTTTCCGGATCAGTTGCATCTCCGGAACGCCCGTGCTGTATGCCGTATTATTCGGACAACAGAAAGCCTTTACCTGATCAGCAGAAATGGCCAGCCGCTCTGCAATCAGCGACCTGCTTTCCGCAATTTCTTTTATCCGTTCAGCTAAATCAGGATGATTTGCCAGGAGATTGTGGGTATAGCTGTGAGATCCAACTGAATGTCCGTCCGCAACAAGTTGGTTCAGATCATTCCAATTCATGGCCTCATGATCTTCCGCTTCTGAATCTAACTCCGGATCTATCAGCGGGCGAATATGCTTTTGGAAGTATAGTTTTTGACCCGGCGGGGGGGTGTCAATGAATGCTGGAAGCACGAAAAACCAGGCCTTCAACCCTAAGGTGTTAAGCGCCTCTGCAGCATGCAGGTTGTTTTTTAAACCATCATCAAAGGTGAGTAGCAGGGAGGGATGGTCTGCTTTCTCCTTATTCGAATATGCCGCCTCGAATTCTTTGGGAGAAATCAGGTGAAAATGATCCTTATACAAAGAAAGCTGCTCCCGGAATCCCTGTATATGTTTTCGCTGCGTTCCGTGATAATTCACCACCACAATCTCAGAGGAAGGATAGGATAAACCCCGGAAGCGGAATTCCATTTGACCCAGCGCCGTTTTTAGGCGCTCCTTCAACGGATGACTTTTTACGATGTATGTCATTACCACGTATCTATATCGCTGCGGAATAAGCGCCAGTTAGGGGCTTCCACTATAGAACTATCGGGAAGAAAATTCTTAACCATAAAATATATTCGCTTGTTAAGTGGCATAAAGTTGCGCTGTTGCAGAGCCTTCCTGATGCAGCTGTTCTCCAATGGGTTAATTGCAATAGACAAAAAGTTAATGCTCCTGATCCGGGTAACTCTGCTTTCTAATAACTTTAATCCATTCGATATAAACTCTGCATTGCTGCAGTTCGTTCTAATGTCGCCAATTATCAAGTGCTTGAAGAATTTCCCCCTTTTTTCGGGCTTAAGAGCGCAAGTCATTTTCATGTCTCCTTCCGAATATTCAAAAAACTGAACCTTGATCCCAGACCGGGCAGCGGCTCTCCATTTTCGAAATCCGGTATCTTCGGATAGGCTGATCAAATCGGGATCGAATGGAAAAGAAGATGTTAGCTCAGGGAAAGATTCGCTTAGGCAGGTGGGATTGAACGTTCGTAAAACTGAGAGGTAATTAATGGGTTTTACGTACCATGTGAGGTTAACAACATTTGTCCAGCCATTTCGGAGTAAACTATTTTTGCTGACATCTATTGGAAATCCGGTTAGGAAATCTATTTTTTTATGCTTTTGTAATTCCAGGTTCATAAACTGGAGGAGAGACGCAAAAACTCCCCTTCCTCTGTAGTTTGGATTTACGAGAGAATTGCCTGACTGAAAGGACCGAAACAGCGTGTTTTTCCACCTGTAAGGCCAATAGAAAAAGGACTGAAATCCTGCCACTGTATTACCATCCATAGCAACGATGCGTATGCATTCTTCCTTCTGGTAAGGGTGATTGTAAAATGTGTCCATTTGGGATGCGAGTAACACTGGATCTACCCCGTATTCCTTTGCAAAAAGACCGGAGACCTGATCGGCCATCCAAGTTTCGTAAAGCTTGATATCTAAGGACATACGTAGAATTGCTACCTTTACAAAGATAAGAAATCGATGAAGCTTTTGGTACTTTATGAAGAACTGGCAGGTTATTTTCTGGCCTGCATTCGGGAACTGACCTCCAGAAAGGGTACACAGATTCTGATTATTGCTTCCTCACCCAATCCGGTGGCACCTTTCGATTTTCCGGAAATGGAAGGTGTGGAGATTCTTTACAGGGATAACATGAATGTGGAGTCTTTGCAAAAATGTGTGGCCACTTTCAGGCCAGATGTTATTCTTTGCGGTGGCTGGAGAAGAAAAGAATACCGCCGCATCTGTTCACTATATAAGCATACCATTCCGGTGGTGCTCGGTTTTGATAATCCATGGACCGGCTCAATGAAGCAGAGACTTCTTTCGCTGTTTGCGGGTGCATTTGTACGGCAGTCATTTACCTGCGCATGGGTTCCGGGAAACAGGCAGGTTATATTTGCCAGGCAACTCGGATTCAGGGATGCGGAAATTTATACCGGTGCGTATTGTGCCGACACCCATAGGTACGAAAAATGGTATGAAGAACTTCAGCCGGAAAAAAGCAGGAACCGCCCACGTCGTTTTGTTTTTTCTGGCAGATATACTAATGTTAAAAATGTTGAAATGCTTTGGGACGCTTTCACAGAAGCGAAAAGTGAAACAGGAAGTGACTGGGAATTGTACTGCCTGGGCAAAGGAGATATTAAGTCGCGGCAGGAAGATGGCATCCGTCATCTTGGTTTTGTCCAACCGGAGGATATGCTTTTTGTTCTGAAAGACACATCGGTTTTTGTTTTACCAAGTACGTTTGAGCCCTGGGGAGTAGTGGTACATGAATTTGCGGCGGCGGGGTATCCACTGCTGCTATCCTCTTCAGTAGGAGCAGCGGAGGTCTTTCTGGAAAACGGGAAGAATGGTTTTTTGTTTGAGGCCTCTTCCCGGGAGTCTTTAAAAAACGCACTTAAGCATTTTATGAATCAAAGTGAAAAGGAATGGAGAGCTATGTCGGATCACAGCATGGTGCTGTCCCGGCGCATTTCACCTGCAAAGTGGGGAGATACTCTATGCTCCTTTTCTGAAAAGCATTTTTAAACAAGCCCGCAATGTGTGGCATAAATATTATTCTCAGTTCACAGCCCGGGCCGGTCGGATTAGCAGCCGTTCAGCGGATGAACGACGCCATTGCCCACCGCGGACCAGATGATACTGGCATATTCTCCGGGGGGAAAGTGCAGCATGTTTTTCTTGGACACCGACGTCTTTCCATCATTGATCTTACTGCAGCTGGTCACCAGCCCATGACGTCGTCTGATGACCGTTTTGTTATCGTCTATAACGGCGAGATCTATAATTTTTGTGATCTCCGCCTGGATCTCTCCAGGGCAATGCTGGGATCATCCGTCCAACCCTACGGATTCACAACAGAAACCGATACAGAGGTGATCCTTGCTGCGTATAAAGCCTGGGGCACGGAATGTGTTAAACGGCTCGACGGAATGTTTGCTTTTGCTATATGGGATAAACAGGAAGAAACGCTTTTTATTGCTCGCGACCGGTTTGGAAAAAAGCCGCTGTATTACTGGGCATCTGATGAGATGATGATTTTCTCCTCAGAGATTCGTGGAATTCTTGCCTCAGGTCTGGTAAAACCGGTACTGAACAGTTCCGCACTATGCGAATATTTCCAGTACCAGACAGTGTACGGACAGGATACGCTGATCCGTAATATCCGTTTACTGGAGGCCGGCACATGTGCGGTGATAAAAGACGGAAAGATGAAGGGGTGGAAATATCATGAAACGCCATCATCCCATCGTACAGATCTGCAGAGTCTTACCTTGCACCAGATCCGGAAAATGATTCATGAGGGTTTATCCAGGGCGGTGGAAAAGCGGCTGGTTTCGGACGTTCCATTTGGCGCATTCTTATCCGGGGGAATTGATTCAAGCGCGATAGTGGGCCTCATGTCACGCATGCACACCGGAAAAGTAAAGACCTTCTCCGTTGTTTTTCGCGAGCAGGAGTTCAGCGAACAGCAGTATGCGGACAGGGTAGCATCAAAGTTTAATACCGATCATACTAACATTGTCCTGTCTGTACAGGATTTCCTCAATACTATTCCCGATGCCCTTGCTGCAATGGATCATCCCGGTGGCGACGGACCTAATACTTATGTTGTAGCCGGCGCTACCCGTAAAGCAGGTATCAAAATGGCCTTATCAGGGATCGGAGGAGATGAATTGTTCGCAGGATACGATGTTTTTAAGCGTATTCATAAAATGCGCAGATGGTGGTGGCTGAATCTGCTGCCGCCGGATCTTCGGAAAATGTTGGCCTTGCCTGCGAACAAATTCCGGCAGACCGTAAAAACAGAAAAGATCGCTTCATTTCTTCAGGCTGGAACCGATATCAGGGAATTATACCGTGTAAGTCGCCAGGTTTTTTCGGATGATCAGGTTCGAAAACTGGTACAAACAAACTGCGGGTGGGAAATACGAAGAATACTTAAAGATATCCCCGAACTTCCTGACAATTTCCTTCTTTCACAACTTTCTCTTAATGAGATGCATACTTATCTGCATTCCGTGCTGCTTAGAGATACAGATGTAATGTCTATGGCTCACGGCCTGGAGGTGCGGGCGCCTTTTCTGGATCCTTCGCTTGTTGACCTGATACTTGGTATTCGCGATGAGTGGAAATTCCCCCATTCTCCTAAGAAATTACTTACCGATTCACTGGGCGACCTGTTGCCTGCGGAAGTAATTCACCGGAAAAAGATGGGCTTTACACTTCCCTGGGAACATTGGATGAGAAAGGAGCTTTACACATTATGCGATTCAAAAATCCGGTCTTTGTCTCAGAGAGGGTTTATTGGTAAAATTACTCCGGTTGAACTGTGGGAACGATTCTTAAAGAAGGATCCATCGGTAACCTGGTCCAGGCTATGGCATCTTGTAGTGTTGGAGGACTGGATGCAAAGGCACGCCGTCAATGAGTAAGAAAGGAAAAATACTAGTTTTCATTGATTGGTATTACCCGGCGTACAAGGCGGGTGGTCCGGTGCAAAGTTGCCTTAATCTTATTGAACGGCTAGGTGACCAGTTTGAATTCAAAGTTGTTACTTCCAATAAGGAATATTTAGAATCAGACCCCCTCCCGGATATCGCAGCGGATCAATGGCTAACCGGCCCCTTCGGAGAACAAGTGATCTATCTTTCGGAAGCAGGAAATACCGCTATCTCCAGAATTCTGGAAAAGGAGATGCCGGATTTTATCTGGCTGAATTCAATGTTTTCAAGCTCCTTCAGTATTCTTCCCCTCCGGCTATGGAAGGGAAAAGTGTTATTGTCGCCACGAGGGATGCTGGCACCGGAAGCACTAAGGCTGAAACGAATAAAGAAACAGATCTTTCTAAAACTATCTGCCCTCTCCGGGTGGCATAAAAATGTTGTATTTCATGCCACGAATACGGAAGAGGAGAGGCAGATTAAAAAATGGTTTCCGGACAACGAAATACGGATTGCTCCGAATTTTTCCGCGCGAAGTACTCCTCTCAGAGTAAATCGGAAAAGATCTGCCGGTGAAACACGACTCGTGATGCTTGCAAGGATTGCCCCGGAAAAGAACAATCTCTTTGCGTTAGAACTTTTGAAAAGCCGAAAACCGATCGGACAGATTACGATGGATCTCTACGGTGCTGAATACGACAAGGTGTACGCGGAAAAGTGCCGGAGTATCGCTGCTCGGATGCCTGAGGGAATTACCGTTCGGTTTATGGGAACCATTGAGCCGGGAAAGGTGCAGGAGATGTTTCAGAATTATGATTTTCTTCTTTTTCCCTCCAGAGGGGAAAATTATGGTCATGCTATCGTCCAGGCATGGAGCGCCGGTACTCCTGTGATTATTTCCGATGCCACGCCTTGGAAGGATCTTGAGAATAATTCTCTTGGATGGGAAATTCCATTAGAGGAAGAGAGAAAGTGGCAGGAAGTGCTCTCCCGCGCAGAGACGATGCCGGACGCCGAGTTTAATAGCTGGTCGTCTGCCAGTATCCGCTTTGCGAGTTCGCTAAGTAATGATCCGCAGACCCTGGTTTTAAATCAGAACCTTTTCCGGCTGTAATACATGCCTAAATTGCCGGCATGATCTCCTGGGATCGTGTGCCGGCTCTGCGGTTACTAATACCGTTTATGCTCGGGATCATCGCCGGTCCCGGAGGCTGGTCTGTTCTTCCGGCCTCCGTACTCTCCCTGCTTCTTGTGCTTTCGCTTATTCTTCATCACCGCTCTGCGTTGTGGCGTGGTCTTGTCGTACTATCTCTTCTTTTCTTCCTGGGCTCTCTTTCGCGTTGGGTACATTCACCTCATGCCGACCATACACATTACGTGCATTTTGGGATGGAACAGAACAGAAGCTGGATGGGAGAGGTGCAGAGCACCGCACGGACCCGTAAAGGTTCCTGGAATCTGACTGTAAATATTCATGCTTCGTTTTCTCATCAATGGCACCCCGCATCCGGTAGTATCAAACTTTACATCCGTACGAAAGATCCATTGCCTCTGCCCGGAATGATGATTTTCTTTAAAACCTACCTGCGGGCATCCAATCCGGACGATTTTTACGGAAAGTATCTTCTTCAGCATAATATTTATGCCGCAGGCAACGCACGGATCGCTGATTGCCGGTTATTTGTTCCGGCTTTTTCCCTGCGATCTGTTTCAGCAAGGTGGCGCCGGGCTTTCATAGAGCGCATGAAGTCCTGCGGAGTGCACGGAAATGCATTGTTGGTGGGTCAGGCACTCGTGCTGGGCGACGACGGAGAAATTCCTGCAAGCGTCAGAGATGATTATGCAAATACAGGAGCCGTACATATCCTTTCGGTTTCCGGGCTCCATGTTGGAATGATCTATTTTCTTTTACGGATACTATTCCTGAATCATCGCTGGGGACAGCGACATCGTTTAATTGCTGTTCTGCCCGTAATCGCCGGTATCTGCTTGTACGCTCTGGTTACCGGAATGTCTCCCAGTGTTCTTCGCTCCGCCGCGATGTTTATTCTTTTTGCGGTCGCAGAAACCTGGAGAAAAAAGACAGAATCGGTGAATACCCTCGCTGTTTCAGCGTTTCTGCTGTTAGTTGCGAACCCATTACTGATCTTCGACGTTGGATTTCAGTTGTCCTATACAGCCGTATTCGGAATCCTTGTGTTTTATCAGCCCCTGCGTGCCCTTTGGATTCCGGAAAGCAGGTGGCAGCAATGGCTGTGGGATATGAATGTGCTTTCTGTGGCGTCACAAATAACTACCTTCCCGCTGATCCTGTATTATTTCGGCAAATTTCCTGTTCTTTTTCTGCTGGTTAATCTGGTGGTTATACCGTTTTCAACCGTGCTGCTCTACACCGGAGTCTTCATTATTTTGCTCGGATGGATTCCGGTAATTGGCGCGTGGGCAGGCTGGCTGTTTCGGAACGGAATGAATGGAATGAATGCCGTTATTGAATTTACGGGTCAACTGCCTTTCGCGGTTCTTCAAAACATAAGCATTGGTTTGCTTTCGGTCCTATTGCTTTATTCAGGAATAGGGATGATTACGCTCTGGCTCTACCGGAAAGATCCCCGCCTGTTTTCCTGGGTTCTGGGAATATTGCTACTGTTCCAGCTAAGCTTATTGTACCCCCAGTAATTCGGGAATCAGCTCTCCATCGCCCTCCGGGTCAGAAATACCAAGGATACTGGTAATGGTATGGTGAAGGTCCTTCAAGGAATACCTGTTATTTACCTCTTTTCCATCGGGAATGCCTTGTCCGATAGCAAAGAGCATAATGTGACGGCAGCCGTCACAGCCGTCACCATGACTTACAAAGCCATCCGCAATATTCGTTGAATGACGTCCGTGGTCGTTCGTTACGATGAGTGCCGTTTTATTTCTGTAAACCGGATCAGATTGAATAAACTGCCAGATACGCCCCACGTAGCTATCCACGTCCCGGATACCTTGCAGATACCCGTCCCAGCTGCCTGAATGTGCAGAGCCGTCCGGTTCCCTGAAATTGACAACCAACAGGGAGGGGTGCTGCGCTGCCATGGTACCCAGAACCCTCTGCAATGTGATGGTATCATGACGGTAACCGGTGGCCAATCCGTTGATCCCGCAATCGGTTCGCGGCATATACAGGTCTTTCCAGGCTGAATTCTTGCAGTTTCTCAGAACCTCCAGTTTGTCCTTGGAAGTGATAATCCATGCTCCTGAATTATCCTTCTTCCGTTCTCTCAGCCATACCTGCAAAAACGAGGGCTCGTCAGGGATTTCCTGACCACCGTTATTAATATTCTGATATACGCCTGTTGTAATGGCCGTGTGGCCGCAGGTGGTCTGAGTATAGCCATCCTGAAAAAAGGAAGGAAAAATACAAGCCTCCGGGAGCAGAGAACGCATCACAGGGATATACATCAGATCCGGGGCACCGAACGTTTCACTGTACCGGGCTCCGTCCATCACTACTACTATAACGTGTTCAGCGGAGGGCGAGGTAACGGCGAGATCCTTCCGGCAGGAAAGAGAAAGCAGAACCGGAATAAAAAGCAAAAAGAACCGCATGGTCAAATGTACTAAATTTGGATATGAAATTCCGGGTGGGTACCAGGGTGAAATTTCTCGATGAAACAGGGGAGGCCCTAGTGATGCATATTTACCCCAATGGGAATATCAAAGTGCTCACCGAGGAAGGATTCGAACACATTATGCCGGAGGGAAAATTGATTCCGGTTCCGGGAATGGAGGAAGAGACAGAAGATGAGGCGGCGAAGTCAACACAGCAGGATGGCATTCCTGATTTCGATCCGGAGGAGGTTATCAGTCTGAAGGAAAAAATGTTCAGCAAAAGAAGGGAATCGGCTCCGGCGCGGGATATCCGTACGGAGCAGATAGAGGTAGACCTTCACATAGATGAATTAGTGGAGAACGCAAAAGGAATGAGTAACAGTGAAATGCTCGCTGTTCAGATTTCCATATTCAGGCAAACAATGGAGGAAGCGTTGACAGGTCGCATTCATAAGGTTGTTTTTATTCACGGGGTGGGAGCAGGGGTGCTGAAAGCGGAAATTAGAATAATCCTGAGAGCCGACTATCCTGCCTGCGAGTTTTTCGATGCCTCCATGAGCAAATATGGAATGGGGGCTACAGAGGTGCGTATTCGCTGAGTACGGTCTGATTAGCCGGTGTTTTTGTACCTTTGCACTAAGGCTTCCTTGTCGCTCTTCGCTTTGGCGGAGAGAGGAAAGTCCGGGCAACATAGAACACCTCGCTTCCTAACAGGAAGAGTCCGCCTTTGGCGGATATGGAAAGTGCCGCAGAAAATTACCGCCTTTTATTTCCGCTTTGGCGGATTTGAAGGGTAAGGGTGAAAACGTAAGGTAAGAGCTTACGGGTTTCGTTGGTAACAGCGAAGCAGGGTAAACCCCGGGGGTTGAAAGGCCAAATAGGTTACGGTGAAGGGCTGTTCGCCTGAATCCGAAAGGATACCGTAACGGGTGGGCCGACAGATCAGGCCGGTGACGGCAGGACCAGACAAATGACAAGGGTTGGGATGAAAATCCTGATGACAGAACCCGGCTTATAAGCCTTAACATCAACCCAGACCTGCGGAGGCAGTGTCTGGGTTGACCATTTCCGGGCTAGTTGTTCAGCATCACAGGCATCACCAGCATGAGGGTATCTTCCCCTTCTGCTGCTGCGGTGGCAGGCTTAATAATGCCGGCCCGGTTAGGGGCGCTCATTTCAAGAACCACATCTTCTGTTTCAAGATTATTCAACATGTCGAGAAGAAACCGGCTGTTAAACCCGATTTCCATATCCTGTCCTTCGTATGCACAGGTCAGCCTCTCATTTGCTTCATTTGAAAAATCCAGATCCTCCGCCGAAATATTCAGCTCGCTTCCTCCGACTTTCAGGCGAACCTGGTGAGTAGTTTTATTGGAGAAAATGGAAACCCTGCGAATGCTTCCCAGAAAAGAACTGCGGCTAATGGTTAGACGGTTCGGGTTTTCTTTAGGAATTACCGCTTCATAGTTCGGGTATTTGCCGTCGATCAAACGGCAGGTAAGGTTGATGCCTGCGAAGGAGAAATGCGCATTGTTCGCGTTGTATTCCACCTGTACGTTTTCGTCATTAGCTGTAAGGAGATTTTTAAGCAGGGTAAGCGGCTTCTTCGGAACAATAAATGAAGCCACATTCTGGGGTTTTACGTCCGAACGCTTGTAGCGCACCAGCTTATGGGCATCCGTAGCCACAAAAGTTACACCGTCATTTTCAATCTGGAAAAACACCCCGCTCATTACAGGGCGAAGCTCATCATTTCCGGTGGCAAACAGCGCTTTATTCAGCGCGGAGGTCAATACCGATCCGTTGATCATAAAAGAAGCCGGACTTTCGATGGCAGGGGCTTTGGGATATTCATCTCCGCTGTGCCCGGTCAATTTATATTTTCCATAATCGGAATTGATCTCAATGCTGTTTTTCTTCCGGTCAATATTGAACGTAAGGGGTTGCTCCGAGAATGTTTTCAGCGTGTCCAGCAAGAGTTTTGCTGGTATTGCAATGCTTCCCGCATCTTTTGATTCTACATGCAACGTTGTGCTGATCGTTGTTTCAAGGTCAGAAGCGGAGATCTTCAGGTTGTTCTGCTCCAATTCAAAGAGAAAATTGTCCAGAATTGGCAACGCATTGCTGGTGTTGATCACCCCGGAAATGGCCTGCAGCTGCTTCAGCAACGTGGAACTGGAAACAATAAATTTCATCGCAATATCTTTTTGGTTAATTATGATTCACCCCGGTTTTCGGGGGAAACAAATTTACCTTTTCAGCAGGCGAAATCCCACCTGATTTATGCACTACTTGTTAACAGGTTTTCCTTTGGCCATGAAGTAGGCCGGGCTCTGTAATAGCTTGCCTATCACATAGAACTGAACAAGAATGATCTCATTCTTGTTATTATTTATGGTTCCCCACATCCGGTCAGGATCCTCCGTAAAGGTTTTTCCTTTGATCACCAAATCATCCGATTTTTTGGTTGGAGCCTTGGGATAGGTTGTGAGTACGGTGGATTTTCCGTTTACATCTGTTGCTGTGACCCTGTGAACCGGTGCGTTCCCGGTGATGGAATCTGTTTTAACTTTCTCAAATACTTCAATCCCCTCATAATTGACTGAACTGAAATAGCTGAGATATTGCCTGGTTTTAACAGAGTCAATACCAGAGAGCTCATTCCCGTTCTTATCAAACACCTTCACCGTGCGCATACCGGTAAGTTCTACAGAGAAAGTAGAGTCGGGGCTCCGGTAATAAACCACCTCCACTTTGCGGAGTGTGCTGGCATCGAACCGGTATAATATTTTATCTCTCCACACCTTTGCGTCTGTGAAATAGCGGGGACTCAGGTATCCGACAAATCCGGGCAAGTGAACCACAAAAGGAGCCTCGGCATTTACACCTTCTTTGTGGTCGTGAAGCAGCATATAGGTTCCTTCCTGGTCCGGCGTTTCTCCGCCAACGTAATACACTTTATGTAATTCTCCCTTCAAATAGATTTCCACTTTTGTGCTTCCGCTGGCAAGAGACTTCGTAATATTCTCTTCTGCTCTTTTACCGACCGGATTACGTACCTGCACTTTGCAGATTGATTCCAGCAGATTGTTCATGGCATCATTCCGTGCAGGATATGTATCATTGACCTTCCACATTCCGGCACCTTCTCGCTCCAGTATGGCCGATTGACCTGTTTTGCTGGTGATCACCACTTTTGTGATATTGGCGGTGTCCGTAACAGCAAAATCCTTCATTTCTTTTTTTAGGGTCGTGTTGGTTTTTGAATACCAAACCCAGGCAGCTATTGCGGCCAGCAGGATCACGGTAACCCATAAGATGCTGTTCTTTTTCATCGGTTGTATTTTCTTTTTCTCAGGTAGAACATGGCCAGTCCGAAAAGCAATACCGACCCTATGGGGATGATGGTGTTGATGAGCTGCCACTGCAGCCGTTCTTTATTTACCTTTTTTGTGTCAAGCATGCGCAGTACCACTTCGCGGCTTCGCACGGATAGAAGCCCGCTGTCGTCGCACAGGTAATTCACCGCATTGAGCAGAAATATTTTATTGCCAAAGGTTTCCTTGGTCCAGATGTCGTAACCCAGCGGCAATGCCATTCCGTTGGAGGGCTGGATTTTATTCGCAATCATATCTCCATCGCCGATCACAATAACTTTTGTGGGTTTACTGTCTTTGATTCGTGTAAATCCCGGCATGGAATCCAGCGCCCCTAATGCCTGGAATTTGTATAACGATTCAAAACGCCCCTCCAGAAGAACTGCCAGAGGAATACCGGATTCACGGTACTGCTTCTCGTTGGGTCGCCGTGTGATACCTCTAAGTGTGATATATACAGGAGTGTTAGAAGTTTTGGAGGCCGTACCGGAGCGAAGAAGGATGGTTTTTTTAATTCCGGGCGAAACCAGCGTATCCAGGGAACTTACAAATTCTGTTTTTACCGCATTCAGGTTAGTAACAATGGGATGTTCGCTGCCTGCAGTTGCCAGTGGGAAGAACAGCCAGGGATAATACTGATACCTTCCCTGTACGGGAATGGGTACGAGTGAAGCATTCATGTCCTGAACCAGATTGTAGTTCGCCCTGATACCGTATTTAAACAGCATGTCGTCCAGATTGATTTTATTAGGCAGACCATAGGTAAATTCCGCAGACGTCAGGCTGTCCATACTTGTATATACCGGATCAATGAGGAACATGAGCTTCCCTCCGTCCATCAGGTACTGGTCAAGAATGAATTTATCCTGTTCGGAAACAAATGTGTCAGGGCGGGCGATGATGATTGCTTTGTATTCTTTTGCTCTGGTCAGTTTTTTCAGCTGGCTGTTGAAGCGGATACGCTCTACTACATAATATTCTGATAGGGCCGTGGAAAGGTCCGCCACATGAAGGCTGTCCCATTCGCCATGTCCTTCAAGGAAAGCGATCTTTGGCTTAAGCCGTGATTGCAGTTTACGAATAGCGTTGGAAAGCTCGTATTCGAGGTTTTCGATTGAATTATTGAGTACTATTTCGCTGGGAACTCCCATTTCGTCCCTGAACAGCTGAACAGCCACCTCTCGTCCCTTGAAGGAAGCGATTGCTCCCGGGAAGAGGGTCTTTTGGGTAGTCGCCCCCTTGTCCTTCACCTCCAGAACCGCCGGCAGGATCCCTTTCTGGTAGAGCTGCCGGTAAACATCCATCTGCTCTTTTTCCGCAATTCCGGCAATGGGATCTACAAATTCATATTCAATATTTTCTCCGGAAACAACCCTGAATTCGTCCAGCATTTCTCTGGCAGAAGTACGAAGACGGTCAAATCCTGCAGGGAAATCCTCTCCTTCCAGGTAAATGCGGAAGAAAACCACATCGTCCAGCTCTTCCAGTAATTCTCTGGTCTGATCAGAGAGCGTATATCGTTTTTCTTCTGTAAGATCAAGCCGGAAAAAGAACTGACTGCCAAGAAAATTCAGCAAAAGCAGTCCTGCAACGGCAAGAAAGAGTTGGATCAGATCGTTCCGTTTGCTGCTTTTTCTGCTCATGACCATTTACGGCTTTCGAGAACGGTTTTGGTAAGCAGGATGAACAGGAGAATAAGGCTAATGAAGTAAAGCATATCCCGGGAATCTACCACACCGCGGCTCAAGGAGATGTAATGGTCATTGATACCGAATGAGAGGATGAGCCGGTCAATGCCGTTCAGGAAGGACAATTCCCCGATGAACTGAAATCCCATAAAAAAGAAAAAACAGATCAGCACGGCAAAAATGAACGCGATCACCTGGTTGTCAGTCAGCGAAGAGGCAAAAATACCAATCGCAACAAAGGCGCCGGCAAGAAAGAGAAGTCCGATATAGGAGCCCCAGGTGCCTCCGGTATCTATTCCCGGCGGAACACCCATGCGTGAAACGGTAAAGAAGAAAAGCAGGGTCGGAAGCAGGGAAAACAATACAAGCAGGAAACCGGCCAGGAATTTGGCGAAGATTACCTGAAGATCCGAAAGCGGACGTGTCATAAGAAGTTCTATGGTGCCTGAGCGCTTTTCATCTGCAAAGGAGCGCATGGTGATTGCGGGGATCAGGAACAGAAAAACCCAGGGGGCGAGGGCGAACAGCGGATCAATAGTGGCAAAGCCGTTGTCGAGTATATTGGTATCTCCAGGTAAAAGCCACAGGAAAATGCAGAGCAGCAGAAGAAAAACGCTGATGGCGACGTAGCCTATCAGAGAACTAAGGAATGCACGAATTTCCTTTCTGAGCAATGCAAGCATACGCCTGATGATACGGTTTTGGGGATGGACAAAGGTACTATTTTTGCCCACTCCTCAAGGCCAGCTTTCTTTCCTTTTTTTCTTTCAGTTTTCGTTCATAGGCGAGTATGAGCAGGTAATACCAGATGACACCGACAATATAGAGGGCGGCAGTGATGAGAAAGATATATACATACCGGATATGGCTGTCACGCATGCTCGCGAAAAGTTGTCCGCTAAAATACCAGGAACCCGACCAGATCGCAGAAGTAAGGGCGCTCACGAGTTCACGGTTTCTTTTTCCCACGTATCCCATCACGATCTCCGTGGTCATGGGTCCGGCCATATTCATCAGAGGCTGGCGCAGAAGGAAGCATCCCATTGCGATGAAAACAGCAATCGTAACATCTGCATAAAACTGTGTAGTAGCCATCATAATCAGGGCAATGATGGCAAAGCTTTGGGTAGTGGGAACAGCGGTTTTGTATCCCATTTTTTTCTTGATCCCCGGTACTGCCAGTGAGCCCATTGCAACCAGCAGAGCTCCGCCAAGGTTCAATGCGGCAAAGGTGCTGGTGCTTAATCCGTGTACCTCCGTGAAGAAGAGGCTAATGAAGGGAATGGTGAAACCTGCGCCGATCGCTATGATCAGGGTTGGAAGCAGGGCTTTGAATAGCACGGGAATGTCCTTTTTTCCGGTGGATCGCTTTTCCGGATTAAGTACGGGAACTTGTTCGTTACGACCAGCTCTGACCATAAAGACAAGTGAGACAAAACCCAGTACCCCGAAACCTGTGAGAAGGTTCTGTTCGCTGAACAGTATCTGGTCGTACCCGTTCAATGCGGAAATGATCACATGGCTGGCGATGGTGGCTACACTCCATGTGGCATAAGATAAAGCGATGGCTGAGGTGTGATTTTCTTTGCTGCTGTTTCGCAGTATGAATGGCAATACCGGCACCTGCATAAAGGTGAATGAAGCACCCCACAATACCTGAAAAACATGGTTCAGCATCAGGTTATGACTTCCAACCGTATAAAGTATACCGAAGGAAAATGCCGGAACAAACAGGCAGGCCAGGTAAAACAGCCCTATGAGCCGCTTCCGCCGGATCCATACTCCGACAAAAAGAGCCAGAACCAGCACACCCAGGTAACGGTACTTGATGGAATTTCCGATCTCGCCGTCGGAATAACCTTCTGCCTTCATATACAAAGGCAGGATGCTCATAAAGGAAGTGTTAATCAGCTGCAGAAAAAACTCAGCCACTATCACTGCCATCACAGGACGTTCAATGAGCCGGTACGATCGAAACAAGCTCACCTCCCTAATGAATCAAGAATTGTTTTCGCGTCACTGGGTAAAACATACCGGCATTCTTTTTTTCTGAACCAGGTTTCCTGCCGTTTCGCATACTGACGGGTGTGGATATTGATCAGTTCCATACATTCCGTTTCAGTGATCTTTCCTTCAAGGTATTCAAACATCTCGCGGTAGCCCACCGTTTGAAGGGGCGTTGTGTTTTTGTAAGGAAGCAAACGCTGCACTTCCTCTTTCAGACCGCCGGAAATCATTGCCGAGGTGCGTTTCCGGATCCTTGCTTCAAGTTCCTTTCTTTCGGTCTGGATGCAAAATATCGATGCAGCGAAATTCCTTTTCTTTTTCTTTCCTTCCCGAAGCCGGGAATAGGGTGTACCTAATGAGCATATCTCCAGTGCTCGGATCATCCGCCTCGGATTCTCCGGATCCACTTGTTCGTAGTATTCCGGATCAGCCTCTTTCAGCAGTTGTTTCAGTTGCGATAAGCCCTGTTCTTCATAGATACGGTTAAAGTGATCCCGTATGCCATCGGGAATCGCAGGCAGGGAATCAAATCCCGACAGCACAGCATCAATGTATAAGCCACTTCCCCCGCACAGAATCAGATGGGGATGGTCTTTAAACAGGCTTTCAGCCAAAGGAATAACCAGCGATTCATATTCTCCGGCACTCAGAGGGGTGCTTACGGAGTGGCTTCCGACCAGATGATGCTGAACTTTACGCAGATCTTCCGCCGTTGGAGCCGCAGAACCAATGGGCATTTCGCGGTATATTTGACGCGAATCAGCATTGATCACAGGGCAGCCGAGTTCCCCGGCCAGCTCCAGGGCCAACGCGGTTTTGCCGGAGGCTGTAGGACCGGTGATGACAATGAGGCGATTACCTGAGCCTGTCATACGGCAACGAAGATACGCATTGACGGGCGGGAAAGTGCTATTTTTACCAACCATGAAACTTGGACTAAAAATCGCGGTACTTCTGTTTGCTGTGTCGGCTGCCTCCATGGCTGTGGTTGGTTTTATTTCTTATTCAAGGGCGAAGTCCGCAATGGAGCAGGAATCCTTTGCAAGACTTACCGCAGTCCGGGAAATGAAGGCCAGCCAGATCGAAGATTATTTTCTGAATATTCACGATCAGGTCCGCACGATGGCGGAGAGTCCTACTGTTATTCAGGCCATGAAAGAGTTCCGGTCCGGTTTCGACAAAATAGAGAAGGAAACGGGCCTAACCAAAGAGGGGATGCTGGGAATTAATACGCGACTCGACGCCTATCTTACCGGAGAGTACCTCCCAAGACTTAACGCGAATCTGGAGAGTCCCAGCACGCTGGCGTATGAAACTACACGCGATATGCGTGGACGGATTCTTCAAAACCTCTATATCGCATCCAATCCGAACCCGGTAGGGGAAAAGCATCGTTTGGATGCCTCTCCGGATCACTCGTCGTATAGTTCATCGCACCGGAAGTATCATCCCGTTTTTCGCCATTTTCTAGAGGAGTTCGGGTATTATGATATTTTCCTCATAGATGCTGTTTCAGGAAACATAGTGTACACCGTGTTCAAAGAAGTGGATTTTGGCACTTCCCTGACGGATGGTCCTTTTCAGCTTACGAATCTTGCAGATGCATATGTCAGTGCACAGAAGTCGGGAACGGCCGGGTTTACGAAACAGGTAGATTTTAAACCGTATCATCCTTCTTATAATGCCCATGCCTCATTTGTTGCCTGTCCGATCATGGAAGGAGACTCACTTATAGGTGTGTTGGCATTTCAAATGCCGATCTTACGAATCAATGAAATTATGACTTCGCACCAGCAATGGAAGGAAGTAGGACTGGGCGTATCCGGCGAAACCTATATTGTGGGCGAGGATTACACGTTGCGGAACCAGAGCCGTTTTCTGATAGAGGATCGTGAAAACTATTTCCGTATGATTGAAGGCCTGGGTACACCGGTACATGTTGTGGAGAGGATCAAAGCCATGGAGTCGTCCATAGGCTTGCAGGAAGTTCGAACCCGTGGAACCGAAAGCGCTCTTTCCGGAAAAACCGAGTCAAGGATTTTCCCTGATTACAGGGGCGTGCCGGTGTTATCCGCTTACAAGCCGCTCAAAATCCAGGATATGCATTGGGTGATTATGAGCGAGATCGACGAGGAGGAAGCCTTTGCCCATGTTACCAGCTTGAGGAATTATATGCTGATTGCATTTGGCGTGCTCCTGCTCCTTGTGATAGTAGGATCCGTGCTGATTGCGCGTAATGTTACCCGCCCCATTCATCTACTTACCTATGATGCCAAGGAACTGGCAAGGGGAAATTTTGATGTGGAGATCAATATAAGGCGAAGGGATGAGATCGGAATTCTGGCGCTGAGTTTCCGGAGTATGCAAACCTCAATAAAGAAGTTGATCGGAGACCTGCGGGATATTAATCAGAATCTGGAGAACAAAGTTGTAGAACGAACGAGTGAAATCCAGCGGCAGAAGGAACTGGTTGAGGACAAGAACAAGGAGATACTGGATTCCATTAATTATGCAAAGCGACTTCAGAGCGCGATACTCCCTCCCATGGACAAATTCAAAAAGAATCTGAAGAACAGCTTTGTCCTTTTTATCCCGAAGGACATTGTGTCGGGAGATTTTTACTGGATGTATAAAAAGGAGGAGGAGGTTATTGTGGCCGTGGTCGACTGTACCGGCCATGGGGTACCGGGAGCGATGGTAAGTGTGGTGGGCGCTAATAGTCTGGAGCGATGTGTCCGTGAGTTTAACCTTAAACGGCCGGCAACCATTCTGGATAAATTGCGTGAGCTCGTAGTGGAAACATTTGACACAACAGGGGAGGAGGTAAGGGATGGGATGGATCTTTCCCTGGTTTCAATTGATTTGAAGGAGCGAAAACTGCAATACGCCGGTGCGAATAATTCCCTTTGGATTGTGCGTAAAGGTGCAACGGAAGTGGAGGAGGTGAAAGCGGATAAACAACCTATCGGGAAGTACGAATATGCCCGGCCATTCACCAATCATGTCGCGCAGCTCAGTAAGGGTGATTGCTTTTATCTGTTTTCCGATGGCTATGCTGATCAGTTTGGCGGACCCTCCGGTAAGAAATTTAAATACAAAACACTGAAGGATCTTCTGGTGAAGATCCACGGAATGGAGATGGAAGATCAGCACCGGATGTTGCGCGAAACGTTTGATGTGTGGAAGGGTGAGCTGGATCAGATTGATGATATTTGTGTGATCGGGGTGAGGGTGTAGGTGCTCTATTTCAGCACCGGCACAAGAAAAATTGTCTGCGCGGCTGGTTTGTATCCAGGAGGCAGACAGGCAGGCAGCGTGCCTCAGCGTTCTGTTCGGTAATTTGTTTCTTAATTGTAAGTTTGCAGGATATTCAGTTTTACGAAATTGCCTTGAAAAATCTGCTTTTTTTACTTCTGTTAAATTCAGTTGTGCTGCACGGCAGGTCATCGGAAAGCGCAGAGCAGACCCCAACGTCACGAACGCTTGTTTACGCCGTGTACAAAGACGGGGATTCTATTGGAAGCCTGAAGGTGCAGCAAATTATTAAGGATACAATGACCTATTATCAGTCGCATCTTGATACCCGGTTCCGGGTGGTTATCAGTGTTACAATGCGTCAGCAGGTAAATGTAACATACGGAAAAAATCAATTGATCTCTGCCGTGTGTATACGGAAGGTCAATGACAACATCTCAGTTTTTAATCGCATTTTCTGGAACGGAAAGAATTATATATTAACAAATAAAGAGAAAAAAGAAACAATCGTTAGGGGGATGATACGCAGCAGCATGGTGAGCATGTATTTTACACCTCCGGTTCTTCCGGATACGGCAGTTATGGCGGAATCCTTCCTGGAGCTGACAGCTCCGGTTCAAACGGGCCCCTCAAAATACCTGACAACCTATAAGGACGGGAACACGGCGGTACATACTTATTCCGGTGGCAGGTGTGTACTCATTAACGCCACGGCGGACTGGGGAGTGAAACTGAAATTTGTGTTGGTGTCCGATTCGGATAATAAATAGAAGCGAGTTTCCAGTTGTTCTTGACTTCACCCTTTCGTAACTCATGCAGCAACAGACAATCCGGCCGTTCATGGGTTTTGATACATACGGAAGTATACGGTAGTTGCACCGAAGCGCGCACGAGAGAGTTATTCCTGAAGAGTGGGGCAGGGAGGAAATGGGTAGCGGAAAACTTTTCCCGGTACAAAGGGACCATAGCCTGATTTACATTTTTTATTACTTTTGCCGCGGAGAAGTGGCAGAGCGGTCGATCGCGGCGGTCTTGAAAACCGTTAGGTGTAACAGCCTCGGGGGTTCGAATCCCTCCTTCTCCGCAAAAAGGGACTGCCCCCATAAAAAAGGGGGCAGTCCTTTTTCAACTACCCCCAAACTGTTTGATAACCGGGCGATTTCAGCGATCACCGAATTTATTTTTAGGGTTCGAAATGCTCCTAAATTCTTGTCATAGGCTAAACCGGAAGGAAAGACAAGTTTCTGTAATTTCTCCCGTAAGTTCAGTCCTCCCTGCGCCCATAATGAGGTGAGATTCAGGCAGAAGTTTACTGCTTGCTTGAGTTTTCCTCCGAGGTTCGAAATGGCAACACCCACTTTAGCCAACTCTGCGAGTATTTTCTCCCGATCACCCGCCAGTTTGCTCATTAAGCGTTCAAACACTTCCCTGGTCATTTCTTCCTTGACATAGAATTTCTCTTCCAGAACTACCAAGCCGTTTTCCAGCTCTCCTAATTGCTTTTGGAAGCGTGTTTCCTTCTCTGCGCTGTCTTTGTTGGTCTCGCTATAATCATGCTCCAGCTTCCATACAATTGCGTCTATAAGGGATTCCCTCACTTGGTACTTTCCCAGCTCCTCCAGGAACAGATTGTGCATATCCTTTGCGCTTTTGTTACACTTGCATCCTACTTTGCGGCACTTGTAGTAATAGAGATTCTTTTTCTTAACGATGTAGCCAGTTAAGGGTTCGTTGCAATCCGCGCATTTTAGAAACACCTTCAGCGGCACTCCTTCATTCTCCCTTTTATGCGGCACGCCATATTTTGTGGAGCTAAGGCGTATGTCGTTAACTTTATAAAACACTTCCTTGCTCACCATTGGTTCGTGTTTGCCTTCAACCACCTTGCCATCCAAAATTCCGTGCGCGATCAGACCCGCGTAAAAGGGATTCTTAAAGATTTTATAAATACGCTGCTTGTAGGTTTTCACACCTATCTTTTCCAGCATTTTGATGATGTCCTCGTTCTTGTACCCCTCCAGCTTCCATTCCCAAGCCTTTCGGAGCTTCTTGCCGTATTCATTCAACACGATCTTTCTCTCTCCATTGATCTTGACCGTATCATATCCGACAGGGGCCGGAATACACCATTCTCCTTGCTCATACTTTGACTTCAAACCGGCATGGGTTACCTGCTGGCGTTGCACGTTATCCCATTTAGCAAATATGAGCTGCATTTCCTGAAACAAAACTCCGCTGCTGTTTGAAGTATCAATAGGTTCTGTTACTGCAATGATGTGGATGCCATATTTATTCCTGAGTTCATCCGCGATGGAAATGGCTTTACCACCCGTGCGGCTGAACCTTGTCATTTTGTAAACAAGTATGGTGCTGATTTTTCCCTTGCTCCGTTTACAAAATTCAATCATACGCTGAAACTCTTTTCGCTCATCGGTCTTTGCGCTTTCATACGTTGCACCAAAGCCCGCTACGATTTGCAACTTGAATCTCTTTGCAAATTCCTCAATCGCCTTGTTTTGGTTGCCAATGGATTCATTGGTATCGAACTGCTTTTTGCCTGATACCCGCGTGTACTTAATGACCATGCGGGAATCCACTTTTTTGATTGCAGTTTTGCTCTTGCGTCCGAATTTGTGGTTTAAGATTGCTTGTACTTCTATGTTCATGCTGCTTGTTTTAAATTATCCTGATTATTTTTTTCGTTTAGTTCCTGCTGGTACTGGAACTCAACGATGATGCTCACCAATGCTTCGATAGCGAAAAGAATCTCCTGAGCCTGTTCATCCGTCAGCTTTTCATCCTTCATCAGCTCCTTTAATTTTTCTACCGTTAACGGCTCCTTCCTGGGATTAATCCCCTCGTATTTTCTAAGCTCAACTATTTTTCCTTTTTCTTTCATGTTTCCATTTATTGAAAAAGGCCCCGTGTATATTATTAATACATTGATTATCAACATATTACAAATGTACGGAGCCTTTTTGAATTGGCAAAATCTTTAAAATCCTACTCAAAAATGTCCATCTCCCCGCCCTGGTTGTACCTGCCGAACTGTACGGCCTTCCCTGGCTCAGGTATTTCGATCACCACGTCCACATCATGCTGGAATTCGTTCTTGCCCCTGAAATTTCCACCTTTGGTTGTCTGGAAAACGAAGACGAAAGACTTGCCCCGGTAGGTTCTGCGTAGCCCATCCAGATCACCAGGTGAAAGGCCGAGCTTGTTCACGCTGTCCAGGAAGATAAAATCATAGCTGGATAAATCTTCGGGCAGATAATCGCTTACAAAAAGGTTGGGATGCTTTACGTTTTTATCGTTGAGCTTGATCTGAAGGGTGGCATCCAGCCCTTCCTCCCTTGCAACGTATAACACTTTGCCATGATTTCGTGCCAGGTATCCCGCAAACTCCACACTTAGGTATGACTTACCCATCTTAGGCCGCCCGAATACCATTGCTGTAAAGCCTGGCGCGGGATCTCCGATCAGTTTCTTCCACTTTCCGGTAAAGCCAATGGACTTGAAAGTCATATCAGCAAATTCCATACTGCTCATCAGTTTATTGTCTTTGCTTTCTTCAATTCCGTTCAATCCACATTCGCATCCTTCAAGATCATCCCCACTATGCACTTGTTCCATCCATTCCCAATTAATCGCATTCAAAAGGTCGTCCATGCTTTTATACCAATCGGAATCATGCCCGAAACCTTCCAGTTTAATCGCTCCTGATTTTTCTTTGCGAATACCTGTTATTGCAATTTGTATTCTGCTGGGTTCGGAAGTTCCTCGCGGATAGAAAGGTTTTTTGAAAGTGATAATATTGCCTTTCTTTATTGCTTTGATCCTTTTCTCCCGTGTATCGTACAGCTTTCCTCCTCTGCCTTTTCCTAATAAACCCAACAGGCCGTTCAGCTCCGCAGAATTCATCGGAAGTGTTTTCGCTTTTTTATCCTCCAAGAATTCTTTGAGGGATTTCCAAATCTCGTTGAGCTTAACTGCGTACTTGTCGTCCTTTACGATCTTACCTTTTTTTACTGTCCGGTTCATCTGCTCATAGAGCTTTGCGGCCTTTTCCTTTACACCAACCTTTCCGTGCAGGCTGACATACCGTTTAATGAACTGAATGGATTTATATATCTGCTCTCCTTCAATTTCCTGTTTGAATTCGACTACAATCTTTCCTGGTATTTCAATTTCAACCGTGCGGCTCTTCATTCCATTATAAGCCTTGAGCAAGCTTTCCTGAATATGGAGAATCTGTTTTGCCCATTCGGATTCCTTCCTGATCCTGCGTTCCAGGATCGCCCGTTGGAGGCCATTAATAAACCGCAACAGTTCTTCTTTGGTTTTGCGCTTGCCGTTCAGATTGAGATACCGCTTCATAAAGCGCAACTCCTCCGGGATTCGCTCCACCAGTTCTACATCATCTTCTTCCTCATCCGCTTCTTGCTTCTCTGCCCGTTGTTTTTTGGACTTTTCAGGTTTTGTTTTGCGCTCCTCCTTTTTCGGGGATGCACTTTCATTTTTCTCCTGCTTGGCGGGAAGGTGACTGGATAATTTCTGAAAATAGTCATCCACCACCTTCTGTATGGTTGAGCTGGAGTGGTATGTGTTCCAGTCCGTACCGTTCTGCGTAACCTTGTTCACGAATTCATGTCCTTTCTGCAATGGTGCAGGCAGGGATGAAATGTCGAGCGAGCTTACTTTGCTGTAATAGTTGTCTGCGTTTATCATGGTAATTAGATTTTATGCTGCCATTAGTTCAAGTTCAAGAGCCAAAGCCTCTGCTTCCAGCTCATATATTTTCATCAGTTCGCTGCCGCTTTCATCCTCTGCCGGAGGGGGTTGTATTTTCTTTCGGGATGAACTACGCTTGTGCTTCTCATCCTTTATCATATCAAACTGGAAATTTGTGAGGGTAACGGCAGAACTGAATTTATCCTGAAGGATTTCTACAAACGGCTCTACTTTTTTGAGTGGGAATGTGGCTACCATCTTATCCGATACCTTATCGAAATTCTTTCCGTCCACGATCTCCAGTAAATCCTTGTCCAGGTATATTTCCCCGCCCTTTACACGCGAAGCCGGGACGATCACCTTGTACCCTTCGCCCTGCCGGAATATCCCGATGCTGTTATGGGTATAGATAGCCGCTCCGTTTGCCAGGGACTTTACAAAGGTGAGCGCCTTGCCGATAGGAACTACAACCTTATCCCCGATATGCTCTGCCGGAATCCAGTTCTCCGGCATCAGGATTCCCTTCTTCACCTCTCCATCCTTCATTGTATAGCTCACCAGCTTTCCCTTAAAATCGCTGAATGCCTGGAGAAGGTTGCCCGTTATAATGTGCCGGGTCTTGCGGTCCGTTACATTATTCTTGATCGCCTTTTCCCAATCGACCAATAGTGCTTCTCTTCCGGTTTCTTCAACTGCAGTGCTGGCTCCCATGATGGCGGTAATATCATCGGAATAACTTGCGGGAATAGCGATGTATTTACTGCTATTGGCAATGGCAAAGCGCAGCTTCATCGCGCTGGGCGCATAGGGGTTCTTCTTTTTCTTCTCTATAATGAACCCCAGGAAGGTTGCAAGGATAAGTTCCTGGCCTTCGCTGTACGACTGTATGGGATAACTGAGCCGCTTTCCGATATGAAAGTATTTGAATATCCGTTTTAGGTACTGTGAGCGATTTTCAAAAGATGTCTGCGTCTGCTCAAGCTGCTTTTCTCTTGCTGCGTTGAGTTCCTGCTCTTGCTCCCGGATTGCATCGAGTTTCTGTTTTTCGCTTTTGATCTTCTGGATTTTCTTTTCGCCTGGAATTTCCTTTATCAGCTCATCGTATTTTTCATTCACTTCTTTCGTTTCTTCCTCCAGGCGTTGGGCAACGAAGATTTCATATTCGCTCAAAAGCTCTGACTGCAACGCATGAGCATCCTTATTGCCAAGTGATTCCTTAAGCAGGTTTTCCAGCTCGGTTTTTGAGAAAGGTTTTTTCAGCACATTGGCTATTACTGTTTCCAGGATGCTATCATCTCCGAAGGTGCTGTCTCCGCCTTTACCCATCTTTGTGATGCTCCACCCGGTGCGCTCCGCTTTTAAATCCATTGCCTCCACTTCAAGATCGTAGTCACCGATTTGCTTGAGGTATTCTGTAAAGTCATTGTACCGCTCTGCAATCTCATTGTAAAAATCCTGCTGCATTTTGGTAGAAAGCACGGCCACGCGCCCGGAGACCTTGTGCGCTGCATCCTCGACAGTCTCCTTATCATCCCCCTTTGTAGTTTTCAGATGAAGCGGATCATTGAGCAGTTCGTTTACTGCGGGGTTCTCGATAAGGTATTCCTTCACGATCTTGTCTCCGTATTTATTCAGAAAATCCGGCACATCGAGGATTTTGGTGCTTTGCTTCTGATTGGACGTAGTGTTGGCATCCAAAGACTTCAATTTTTTCTGAAGCATCATCATCAGTCGCTTCTCAGCCGGTATTGCCGAATTCACATAATCGTAGATCGGCTTTAAGATTTGCCCTGTTCGGTTTACTCGACCTCGCTTCTGAACCTCTGTGTTGATGTCGAGCTCTGCCTGAAGCACGATCATAACGCGTTGCTTTACCTGTGAAGCCGGAACCTTAGTCGTAGGAATAGCATGAGCCGATGCGCCTGTGCTGCCGGATTGGTTAATCATCAGCACATCCACTTCGTTATTGTTGAACTGCCGGAAAGCATCGTTGGTGTTAATGCGTTTCCTTTGTAGTACCAGTCCTTTGTTGGTCTTTGTGTTGATTTGCAATTCATATTTTCTTCCAGTTACTTCAGCGACCGAATACCCGGCATCCTGTATTTTCTTGATGACAATATCAATCGGAGAAATCGTGATCCCGGTAGAGGCCGCTTTTATCCGCTCCATGATCCGGGTATATTCTGCTTGAGCCTCCACCGAAAGATCAGAAAGCTCGAACTTCTTATGAATAGGACTGCCGTCCACATCTCTTTCGGTATAGCGCAAGATTCCTTCCAGGCCACGCTTCAATACTTCTGTGAAATCAGCATTGATAACATCCCCGTCCGAAACAAACACGCCTTTCTCATTCTCCATCTGCTCAATGAAGCTGCCCATTGTGGAGGCAAAGGCAATAATCGGTTTCTTGCCTTCTTTCAATCGTATGATTGCTCTGTCTGCAACTGTTTCCGCTTTTATCGAGAAAAGCATTTGATTGATGACGTTGAACACCTTTGAGAAATAAGGCTGGCTATCCACTCCTGCCTGGGAAGTTCCTTCGCGTAGCTCCACTTCCTTACCTTCAGCAACCGCGATCTTGTCCAACTCCTCAACCTGCTTGTCCACAAAATTCTTCTGAAAGGAAATTATATCCCGTAAAATCTCTGTGATGTTATCAGCTATTGCATAGTGTTCCTGTTCCTTGTCCTCAAGGGTAATGTAATTCACTTCCACACCTTCAAATGAACGCTCCCGCCTGAGCATCTGTCCCTCTGCAACAAGCTGGCTCGACAAAACCTCCTGCAAGGCAACGCCTCCGCGAATAATGGCCTCTACCAACTCGTCTTTCGTCATGTTCGCATCGGAAATAGCCGTCTTCATAGCGTAGATCGGCATATTGTCCGGGCGTTTTGCAAAAGTTGCCGAGAGAAACACTACGCCTTTTGTATTCGCCACAACCGACTGCATGAATTCTCCCGTATTGGATGAGCCGCTTGAGTTATGCGCCTCATCCATAATCATAATATTGCCTTGTGCGATCTCCCGTAGGAAATTCGGCTTTTCAGGTTTCTTCTCTGGGGAATTGAATTGAGAATAGGTTGCTACGACAAAGTGATACTTTGCCGGTACTTTCCGGCTCTCAAAAATCCTCTGCTGTTCATTGGCTGGTAATGCCTGGTGAATAATATTCCCGTCTTCGTCCTTAATGTCGGTTTTGGATTCCCGTCCGTTCACAATAAAAGGGACCAAGTTGGATGAACCGATTGCTGAAAGGTCGCGGTAGATGTCAGAAAAAAGGTTGGCCTTTTCGGTAATGAAGATCGGCTTCAAACCCTGTTGTACTCCGTAGCGGATCATGGATGCGGCTACACGGCCTTTACCGATGCCGGTCTGATCTCCGATAATCATTCCCTGGCCACGCGCTTCGATATTATAGATTGCCATTGCCACCGCATCAATCTGCTCTGCCGAAAGAGCTTTGCAGAGTTCTGTTTTGGCGCGATAACCCAGGCGGTGTCGCACGAAATTGTCAATATCGCCTCCAACTTCCTCGCGGATCAGCTCCAGGGCTTTCTGCGTTTCAAAACTCATGGAATCGGGAACCTGCGTGTTAAGCACAACACAGGCGGCCGATGCGGGAACATAGGGTGAGCCGAGGTCTGCAAAGCCAAGCTGCCTTTGAAGTTCCAGGGCTTCCTTTTCTAAGTGCGGTATATTTTGTTTCATGGCGTTGGTTACTCTTTCGTATAATGCGTCAAATGATTTTACAGTTTCAGCGATCACGCTGCCTTTGGGCGGGGCTGCGCCCTGCGGAGGGCGTTTTCTTCCGTCAACAAGAATCAACCTAACGTCAAACGAAGTTCCCTGGCGGGAATACAGGCTACCGTCAATATTGATTACGTCAATGATGTTATAACGGCTGTACAGGTAGTTAAAGAAGATACGGTTCCTTCCGGCCTGAATCCTTCCTTTCTCATCCCAGCGCGTATGCCCACCAATAATAATCGCAGCCTTACCGCGATCCTTCATGCAGTCCAGCGCACGAAGGGCCATCAGGTGATCCAGCGTTTTGATCGGGAAAGTGTCGAACATTACATCCGCGTCCAGCGTTCCGAAAGGAGGGTTCGTTATGACCGCATCCATCTTTTGATAGAACTCAGGGAAAGATTTGGTTGCATCCCGCTGCATCACTTGTTTAAAGCCCTGGGTTTGCAAATTGCTCCTGCGTACAGAATCCACTTCATTGACGACAATGTTCTTTGGGAATCCTGCAATAGTTAGCAGACCGTTTCCTGCGCTTGGCTCAAATACGGTAGCTCCTTTATCTGCCCCGGTAAAAATCCCTGCAAGGAATCCGATGGGCGCAGGCGTGGAATATTGCTGAAGCAGGATGCTCTGGCTGGTGCGGTGAGATAAATTGACCTGGCTCTTGTACAGCTCTACAATGGAATCATACTTCTCACTTATACTGCCCTCAGCGTGGGCGAGAAACCGCGCCCTGCGGACAATGGCAAGCTCGGTAAGTTCTTTGACCAGGTTCTTATCATTGATGCCATAAGATGCAGCGAGCTTTTCAATAGAACGCTTCGTGTACTGCACCTTACTTGCCAAATCTGTTTCGATCTGATCCACAAACTTCCACTTTGTATCAAAGCCATTCAACTCCGAGCCGAGCATTCCCTCATCGCCAAATGAAAAATAATTGTCTACTGTAATAATTATATGGTCGAGCAGTTGTATATCCATCGTAGCGGCACTTGCTTTAATTTTCTTCGTCAGCTCAACATCCGCTTCGCTTGGCCGCAGATTCCCGCTTGGATGGTTATGGGCAACAATGAGGGAGGTGCTTGCACTTTTCAGCGCAGCAGCCAGGATGATTCTTATATCCGCAACAGTTCCAGTAATTCCTCCAACAGCGTGCCGGTAATACCCGATGATGTTGTTCGCCCGGTTCAGGTAGAGAACTACAAATTGTTCCTGCAACTGGATTTCACCCCTCCTGTAAATCTTTCGGATGAATTCGGCTGCGTCTTTGGAATTACCGACTGTTCCATAATGCTTTTTCCTGGCTGAACGGTTAAGGCGCAGTTTTACTTCAGGCACATCGCCTTCACGCAATGCGCCTAAAGTGAAAATCATTTCCGGCTTTACTGAATATTGTTTTGTCTTTGCCATGCTTCATTAAGCGTATTGAAGGTTCTTTCGTTCATCCCAAACCTTGTCCCGATTCTTATTTCCATCAGCCCATTGCTTTGTAAGAATCCCTTTATCCTCAGATACCTTCTGGATAGCCCAGACCGGCTCTGAGGTTTGTGAGCCGGGCAGAGCATAGCCGTAATAAGTTTCTCCGGTATTTATCTGTTCTTCAATAGAAGCCTCAATGAAAATCTCGGAATTGATCGCATCCACGCTGATAGCGATTTCGCTGATCTGTTGATTGATTTGAGTGACGCATTCATCCCTGAGCATCTCATTCATCATATCGCGTAGTTCTTCGGCACTTTGCGTGAATGGGCTAACAACATCGGAATGCTTCAGGTAAATGTTTTGCAGCGCGGCTCCAATATCCAGCTTTACTACCGATGGTTCGATGATATAAACCTGACGAACGTGCCGCTTGATAACGAACCGGGTTTTCCCGTTTTCGGTTATTCTCAGGCTATCCCCTGAATCCTCAATTTCTATCGTATTTGCCATTTTATTTCCGCTTGTTCGGTTTATTTTTATCGTCCTTACAGAAAGTCTGGGCAATAGCCTCTCCGAGTAATGCCCCGATGAAGCCAGTTACCATCATGTAAGGCACTACATCCTTTTCAGCTCCCTTCGCATAGAAATAACCTGTGAGCGAAGTGACCAGCGTGAAGGATGAAACGATTACTTTCTCCTTCATGGATTCGTTCATTTTTGTAGAAGTAAAAAAGTGGTTGCGCCTGAAAGGATCATCACTCCGGCAGTAAGCAGCTTCGATCTTCGCTTTTCATTTCTTAACTGTTTACTTGCCCTGTTCAGGTCATCAGTCAACCTGCTTTGCATAGCGAAGGATGAATCCGTTACCTGCTTTAGCATACTGAACGAGCTTTGGCAAACTACCACCATCGAATCCTGGTTCTGAATGACTGTTTTCAGATCGGTTATTTCAGCCTGGCATAAGCTGTCCTTTATATTGGTTTGGACAATAAACTCAGCCACCTTTTCTTTCAGGGTATCGCAATTCGATACAATGGAAAATGTGTCAGTCAGGGTTTTGCTTTCTGAAATCAGGGAAAGTATTTTCCCCTGCATGGATTTTTCTTTCATCCTCGACCTTTCCAACTCCAGGTTAGTCTGCTGAATCCGCCTCTGCAAAACCGTGTTCTTTTGAATCCAGTACCCGATCTGCTGCTTGTAATTTGTTTCGATAGAGTTCACCTGCTGTGTCATTTCCTTCAGGGCTATTTTCGATTCCTTGACTTCCTTTCGGAAACCTTCCATTGAATCGAATAGCAGGTAGGTAGAGAGTGCGGAGATAAGTCCGAATAAAAATGTTATGATAATTGTTTTCTTCATTGTTCTTCGTTTTTGTTGTTAATGGATGATTTTCCTTTTCGCTCGAATGAGTAGCCGAAACAACCAGCACCGATAATGCTGACAAAGGAGTAGAACATATATTCGGGAATAGTTATTCCGAAAAACTGCTGTGCGATCCAGCTTATGAGAGTTGCAGCAACAAATACAAGGGTTACCACTTCCCGTAAACTGTAATTGCCTTCCTTGTCCCGGATCAGTTGTTTAATAAACTCATTCATCTGTTTAGGCTGTTTCTTCATTCGTGTCATAGTTGATGTATCCTATCAGTCCCAAACCCAGGGTAAGGGTTCCGACCACCATTCGCTTGATGGATTCCCGCCTCATGGCCCGGAAGTCCAGGAGCGTATAGGTGAACCTATTTCCGTAGAGCGAGCTGTGCTTATCACACAATCCCATGAAGCGGTCGAAATCCACCGCATCCTGAAAGACCTGGCAGCCTGCTGAGAACTTATCAATGAACTTCGTCTTGCCCTGCGCCAATGCCCGGTGAATATTGATCCCGAATAGTCCTTTGTCTTTTCTTCCATTGAAGAAATCGAGCTTTGCGTTTCGGTCATAGTCCCGGATGACGGTGACGGGTGCTGCCTGGACAAGCGCCTTGTATTTCCCCTGGTGAAGTCCAATCCTGTACGCATTCACGTACTGTCCCTGGGCCAGGATAGCAGTTCCCTGGGGCTGCATCGGATTTTCCAGCCAGTAGGTTCCCGGATCAGTCGTTGCCTTGAAGATGTGGTATTCCCATTTCAGCGGCTTGCTTTTGTAGAATACATGAACTTCATCGTCAAAGCGGTTCGGCTTTGTGCTTCGTGTACGCACCCCCACAATATTCAATTCATAGGGGCGCGTATGGAGCCTGTACCCGTTACTGCGTAGGATGGATTTTACCCTGGGAAAAATCATCAGGCAGCTTGTTTAAGATCAGGTTCGTAATTGCGGAGCCATTCTCTCACATCGAATGAAGGGCAGGCTTTTTTAACTCCCGGAAAATCGCGGTGTCCGAGTATCTGAGCCTGGGGGTATTTCTCGCTTAGTTCCACCAACTTGTCGAACATAGCGTGTTTCTGAAGTGTGGATCGGTTGTCAACCGGATTTCCGCTTTTGTCAATTCCTCCGATGTAAGAGATATGCACGGAATCCTGGTTATGGCCGTATGCTCCATAGGAGACCTCTTTTTCATCCAGGAGAGTGATAATTTCTCCGTCACGCAGGATCAGGTAGTGATACCCTGGCTTATCCCATTTGCGTACTTCCTTCCAGTATTTTTTTATCGCCTCAACTGTGGCTGTCGGCTGTGTTGCGGTGCAGTGCACCACGATGTACTTGATCTTTCTCATAGGTATTTTATGGTTGAAGTTTTTACAATGAATTTTTGTCCGTTACTTTCAAAGAGGGTAAACCCTCCGTTAATTGCGATCTCTGTTCCCAGGATCATGTTTGCGGGAACTTTCGCTCCCTCGCTGGGTGTTCTCCAAACGGTAGTGGGCACGGTGGTCATTAGCCGGAAGCCATCCAGCCCGGAGAGCGACCATTTGCTGCCATCATATTTCAGCCCCATGCGGGAGAATTCCAAGCGTATCTGCTGCTTCTGATTCTCGTCTGAGAAACTGCCGAGCAGTCCGTTGACAAGGGTTTGACTTACTCCGCGAAGCGGGTACTTTTTGAATTCGTTGCTAACGGCTGTGTAGTCTCCGGTGCTTCGCATTTTTTTCAGTGAAGCGATCAATCCGCTGAGGTTCTTATTCGCTGCATCCTTGTAGAGTGTTTTGGCAAGCTCAGAGGCGTTAATGCTGGGCGCAGCAACAATCACATTGAAAGTTGTCTCATCAATGGATTCAGGCAGGTTGAGTTTTTTCAGAGCAGCTACCATCTCGCTTCCGAAGTCCCCATCAGCCCCGTAACGCGGGAGTATCTCTTTCCCGTGCTTGGCGATGAGCGCATCCTGTACGGATTTTACTCTCGCGCCTTTACTGCCTTTCTTCAGGGGGAAATCATCATTGCGCTTGGTCGGCTGCGTGAAATATCCAGGCAGAAAGGTGCTTTTCTGCGGAGGAGGAAGGGTAGTTTCGGGCGCGTTATCCTCTGCATTTTCTTCCCGCTTGCGTTTACGCTTCTGATAATAGTCCCATCCGAAGTAACTGAGCAGGCCGGTTGCAGCCACGCCCAGGCCGATAAGGAGGAACTTTTTTTTCTTGTTTGGTTTTGCCTTTTCCATTTTACTGCTGAGGTTTCAATGTTATTATTTTCATGTAATCCTTCCAGTCGTCCATTTCACTTTTCAGGTCATCCAGCATATTGCTGTTGTATTCCTTGTAATATGCTTTGACTGTTTCGACAAATGCGGCCTGGGTTGGCATTTCGGTAAGCACCGCTTTGACCGCATCTTCATCTGTGCCGGGAAATGGTCCGTAGGTTTTATCAAACGCTGCTTTCATACGCTTTGCCCACCCGGTATAATTGAGAGAAGTGAGTTGCAGCGTTTCTCCTTTTTTCCCAATCCTGTCAGGCTTCGCATTGATGATGGCCAGCATCTCGTTGTATTCGGTGCTTTGCAGTTCATCACTCAAATCCTTGTACATACTGCTGTTGTAAAGTTTCTGATAGGAACTCGCCACTTTCGTTAAAACCTGCTTGCTTGGAATTTCTCTCAGAGTTGTCCTTAGCTTTTCCGTATCTGTACCGAACCATCCGTCATTCTCGAATGCCATTTTTATCTGCTTGGCATAAGTGGCTGGGGAATCCTCGGTAAGCGTTTTTTTCTCCTCACGATTTGAAACAAGGCTTCGGAAAATTTTTCTTCCCAAAAAGAAAGTACCTACCGTAACGATGACAGTACCGCCTGCATAAAGGAGCTTTTCCTTCAGCGTGAATTCTTCTTCATCCTTGTTTTCAGGCGTGTTCATTTTATACTCCGAGATAGGTTTTTGCCAGCGAGGTTTTGATCGGGTCGTTTTTCACGACATGAGCCAGTTTCTCCAGTTCCTTAGCCGTAAGGAAGCTGGCAAGGATTGAAAGGGCTTTCAGTTTGGTTTCCGCTTCTGCCTGCGTGTTGGCAGGCACGGAAAAATCACAGGTGAACTTTTTCATTGCTTTGCTGTTTTAGGTTTAACATTCACTCCGAGCAGTTCAGCGATCACGTCAATGTTCGTTTCGTCCGTAACGCATTTTTCGATGATGCCCATAACTTTCTCAAATTGCCGGAACCCTTTGACGAGGTTTTCTTTCGGGTCATGTTTCGGGAATTCCGGCTCTTTGATCTTTTCCTGGCCGTACTTTCTGCTCAGAAGCTCAAGCAGCTCGATGTTTTCCTTGCAGATATGCTCCATGAGCATTTCCGCTATCTCCCTGCTGGGAGCTTCGATGGTGATGGTGTAGTTAAACTTTTGCATTGGTTTGTTTTTTAGGTGGATTAATATTTAACAGTTGAGTTACGGGTACGATGTTAGATTTGTCGCGCACGAATTCCCTGATGACGGAAAGAACCAGGTTGAACTCCTGCTCATTAAAAGATGCTTTCATGTTCTTTCCCAGGTCAAGGAAGAACTTGTCTTCTTCCGATTGGGCGTTTTCATCGGACTTCATCCTGAAGCTGGCTTCCTCCTGCGGCTTGTCATTGCCTGAGAGAGATTTATCCTCTGTTTTTTTGCCAAGCAGAGGCAGAGCCAGGTCTTTAATGGCCGAAGCGATTTCGCCCATGCCTTTAGCCTCGGTTAACTTGGTTTTGGTGTCTTCGATGATGTCCTGCAACTTGCCGATGTATTCTTCGGCTTCGCCCAATTTTTCCTTCGTGGTGGTAAGGTCTTTTCTTACCTGGTCGCAGTCCCAGCGTTCGCGTTCAATGGAAACTCTTTCATTGATCTGCGCCTGAATTTCTCCCAGGCCGATCCCATTTAATGCTCCGCGCTTTTCTTCCTCTACGAAAGTGAAATGATGACGGCTTACAACATGAGCAGAGGTAGGCGAAGAAGTGAATAAGTTGACCGTTACTTTTTGCGTATCGGAAAAAATGAATTCCTCGTATTTGCTGAACTCGCTGGGGTCGGTTGTTTTCTCCACCACCTTCACTCCGTCCACCCATATTTCATAAAAGCGCGGGGTTCCTCTCTTGTGTTCGTTCTCCAGCACGCGCTTAATGGATTCAAGCCGTGAGAGTTCGTATGTGGTTGTGATCTCTTTCATTTTTCTTACTTGTGTTTTTTAGGTATTACCTGGATGAAGCGGATGTGCTTCATCGCATCGGCCTTGTTTTTGACTTCCACCAAACCCTGATGCTCGTAGAGCATTTCGTTTACATTGTCCAGGCTCAGGTCGAAAGTTCCCAGTTCGGATTTCACGCTCACGTCCTGGGCTTCCTCTATCAGGATATAGAACTGATTGTAGGCAGGCAGTTCCACTTTCTCCGAAGGCTGAAGTACCAGGTGTCGGAAGCGCAGGGAATACCTGTCTCCGTGTCCCAGCTCACGCATCCTGCGGGGTATGTATTCAAGTGCAAGGTTGACAGTCATCAGCTTTTTGTTTAATGATTTCTTCCGCTTCGTACCACACATACACTTTCACGGTGTACTGTGCATCCACATTGAGCCTTAGTCCTGCGGCATCGGTATAGGTTCCCTGGATCACTGTGCAGCATTCATTCACGCACACCACATCTTCTTCTCTGCGGTAGCCGTGCGTCCATGCGCGGTGACGGAAGGAATTGGTTTGGGAAAAGTTGCCGTAGCCCAGGTTGTTATCAGTGAGCCACACATCTCCGGCATAAAAGATATTGGCCTGTTCGCAGCTTTGTAGCTTCAGGTAGCCCGCCAGGTAGGTTTGTCCCCAATGGAAATGATGTTGTGCGGCAGGCACAGCGAATGCACCAAAGGCAGCAAAGCCTTCCCCGCCCAAACCTTCACCGGGTGCAGCAAGAGGTTCTCCGCCAAATCCTCCGGGAGTTATCAGCACGTCCAGATCCTTCACCGTAGTTTCGATGCCGATAATTCTCTTTGCATCTTCAGGCAGAATGATCTGAAAGGATTTGACTTCTCCTTTCTTTTTTACAGTAACCGGGTATATGAGAACTTTCTCCTTCATGCCATTTCACATTTTTCGCACTCGAAATAGTAGGACACACGGTACGGCTGGAAAAAGGCCATCGGATTCTGAGTATCCTTGTAGTCTATCTTGATGCTCTTGTTCCCTGGATTCACATTGCCCAGGTCATAGTACCTGGAACCTACCGGAGCGTTCACGCCTGACATGAGCAGCTTACTCTCGTAATCGTCCGGGAAAATTTCATCGCGGTTGATCTCGATGCGCTGTGATCCCCGGAAGTAGAGCAGATCATCCCGGTCGCTGGTAACCGTCAGGCCCCGGATGGAAACAATGTCCTTATCCAGCTCGAATGATTTCGAGAAGATTTTATCCTGCTGGGTCACTTCGATGTCGAAGCGTTTCTTTACGATCTTATTCATGGTTGATCTTTATTGATTGTTTTTAAAAAAAAGGAGCGGGAGGGCATGGCTCCCTCTCCGCTCCTTGCCACGCGGGTTAGGGCGTGGTGATGGTTCCGTGCAGGCCGGCCCATACCTGGGTGTTGGGCGCGATGCCTGCCATTGTGCCAAGCTCAAGGGTCAGCTCGATGAGGATGTCATCGTGAATGAGCCTGGGGTTGGCGAGCTTGTAGTAGCCCATCGGAACGAGGTGGTTCGCTTGTGTTTTAAACACGCTGTTGCTGGTGTCGGGAACGATCTGCTTTTTGTTCGCCTTCAGGTTGAACTCTCCGTTGGCAATGGCCGGGAACAGTTCGATGAAGTTGTAGGGCGTGGACATGATCGAATCCTTGCTCGGATCGGCTGCCACTCCACCCAGCAGGATGATCCCGCTTACCAGGAGAGCCTGGTTCTTGGGCAGCTTCGCGTTGGAAATGTTGCGAAGTCCGATCTCCTTGTCGTCCTGCGTTTCAAACAGCTTGATCGTTTTGCTTGTCACGGGCTTGATCGAGTAGATCACCGTGTCGGCAAGGCGCAGCTCGCCTTTTGCCAGGGCGGTTTTGATGTGAGGAGGAAGCTCATTGAAATGCTTCTCCATCTCGGCACGGCTGCCCTTGCTCGGTGTCGGGTTGGTGGTAAGTTTGTTCAGGGTCCGCATCCTTTTTACAGGATTCATTTTCTGAAGTGCGCCCATCACTTCGCCTACGAGTTCATCGTTTTCTCCGTCCAGTCCCAGCAACGCTCCCGCGTTGTTGTACTCTTCTGTTGCGTTTAATTCTCCAAACATGGTTTTTTTGGTTTTTAGTGGTTATTATTTTCGTTTTAGTCAAGGCTCACGCTTAACCCTGCTGTTTCAGGGGTCTTTACAAGCCGTATTTTTCAGGATTTGTTTTGGCTGCTGATGCAGCCCTTTTCAGTTTTTAATAGTTCGTCTCGCTGGGATCAATCTCGCCCATCTCCTGAACCGGAAGCGTTCCCATATTTTTTTGCTGGAAGGATTCTCCGCTTTGAGCTACCTGCTTTTCCAGCTTATCCAGGGCGGTAAGATCAAGCTCCTGGCCTTGTCCCAGCTCTTTGTTCTCCGGGTAAGTGAAATACTGCACTTCGCCTACACCATTGGTCGTCTCCTTCTTTTCCTCCTTTTTCTTCATCACCTTATCCAGGTAGAGTTTTTGCGAGAAGGTGTCCTTGAAGGCCATAACGCGATCTTTTGCGCCTTCGATCACTCCTTCCAGTCCTTCTTTAGGAGTGCCTTTCATTTCGGTATTACCCTGGAATCCATTTGCCGCCATCATGCCCACTCCGAAAATGGAAGCCAGGTGGTTCTTGTAGTAGTGTCCCAGGCCGGTGATGGCTGCCCCTACGATCAGCGATGCCCGCCCTATTGCGGAACCGGCAACGCCACCCACCACTACGCCCACCACAACATCCTTCAGCGTTTCGATAGCGGAATTTTTCGCATCGCCCTTTGTCTCCAGGTCTGTGGTTATGGAACCAAGCAGGGACTTTTTCTTGGCTGCCCGTTCATAAGAATTTTTGCTCATTGTTTTTTCGTTTTAATAGTTTATGATTGATTTTCTATCGCAGAGCCACCGGACTTTTCTTGTCGTGGCTTTGCTTGCCCTTTGTTCCCGATAGGGATTTTTGCTTTGCCTCTTTACCGGAAAGGGCTTTGTAGCCGAGAAAGAGAAGGCCCAGACCGGTTGCACCGATCAGCGTAGGCTTGAGCCAGCTTTTGTTCTTGTCCCAGAAGCCTTCCTTTTCAGGTGTGTCCTGGCTTGTGCTGTCAGAGGAAATTTTCTGATCACTTTCAGGGGAAGTTGAATTGCTGCTTCCTGAATCCACGCTCATGGTACTGATCTCGTTTTGGTTCTGTTGAATCTCAGCCGTAAGATTGGTGCTGCTGCTCTGCGTTTCCGCGCTCTCGAATTCTTTGGATTCAGGCGAATCCTTTTTCGGGAAAATGTTGCCGATGGATTTCAAAAGCCCGGCAATGGCGGCCAATGCACCCGAAGCGGCTGTGATGGCGGCTGCGGTAACAGGTTCGCCAAGCTCTCCCAGGCTTTCCTCGTTCTCGCCCAGGAATATCTCATCTCCGAGGAGTTCAGGCAGCGGGGTATATTGGCTCACGTTACCAAGACCTTTTACGTCCTGGTTCTTGTTGCCCTTGCCGGTGAGAATAGCAGAGCGCAGGTTTTCAGGTTTTCCACCCGCTCCGAAGAAAATATTCTCCAGCTTAGTCTTGATAGTCTTGAGCTTTTGGAACTTCGCCATATCAATGCCCCGCTTTTGGGCTTCGGCATCGCTCAGGTAACCATACTTCAGGCGACTGGCGACATTCATCAGGTTCAGCTTCATCGCAGCCAGGACACCGTTCCGCAAAAGCACGGTTGCCGGATTTACCTTGTTCACCACGTTGAGAGCCTTGCCCACAACTTTTTTCAGAATGCCGGGCTTTTTTTGGGGTGTGCTTGTGCTTGAGGACGCAGCTTTCTTTTTGAAGAGCTGAATCTTTCCCATTTCACCGGAAAAATCCGGGTCTTCGATTCCGCTGAGATATTCTAAATCCATTTTTGTGTCTTTTATTTCTGTGTAAGGTTCTTCGTAGTTGTAATAGTCCACCACGCAATCCAGGGTGATGTACTTGCCGCCTGTCTTGTGGACTATCGGATAGATGTGCTGGAAGTAGTCCTTCCTGTACCGTGCTATCCGAAGGGAGTGCGGGATTTTCAGGTTCGTCAGTATGCTGCTGATGAAAACCGTGTAGCAATCGCAGTCAACTCCCCGGTGGCGGTCGTGCCAGGTGCGGCCTGGTGAGCGTATCTGCTCTTTGCCTTCCTCGTCCTTGTGATACCGGATATAGCGGTACACAAAATCCCAGATATTCTTGCAGGTTTCGCTCCTGTTGCTCCCGCGAAGCATATCCGCGACCTCCCGCGTTTGAAGTAGTGTGTCGTGAACCACCTTCGGTATAAACTTTACCGTGTCAGATACCGTAGCCCCTTTCTTCACCGTCTCATCCTTGAGGTGAGCTGGAGGAAACAAGGAATCGTACTGCGTTCCTGGTTCGATATTTCTATACTTCAATGCTTCCATTTACTTTTTCAGGGTTGTTTCTTCTGTTTTTTCGTAAGGCAGTTTTTTCCAGCCCAGGTCAATCGTTGAAACAGTTTTGGTTGTGAGCTTAATGGGTTCTCCTGCCAGCAGGGACTTTATCATGCCCGCGCTCACTGAGAAAATGTTACGGGGCGGTATTGTTATCATAATCTTTTCCGCTACCGCTTCTCCATAGGCGGGAATCTCAATATCCTTGTCCACCACCTGCGAGCTGCCTACCGTTGCATCTTTGTAGATCAGTTTTATGTAAGGGAACTTGATCTTGAACTTTGTCGAAGTGGGATTTTTGAGCTGTACATCTACGCGTAGTACCAGGCCGCTGAGGTCGAGCTTGAAGATGTTCACGGTGACTACCGATTCCAGTTCCACGCTCGTGCGTTTCAGGCGAAACAGGTAAGTAGCTCCTGCAATGATCCCCCCGCCAATGGCCGAGCCGAGTATGAGTTTTTTCAAATTCATTTTCCCTTTTTGTTTTTGATCCTTTCGCTCAGGTAATCGCTCGTAATTTTGAACACCAGCCAGATCGCTCCGCCAACTGCGGCTTTTACCGCATATTCGGCAAGTCCCGAAGCGTCCAGGTTGGCCAGGAGAATAGCGCCAGTAAGAAAAAAGTTCGATGTGCTGTCGCTGCCTGCGGTATGATGTCTTGCTTCCATTTTTCGGATGTATTTTTTTGTTACACGACAAATATGCACCCGCATTTTGAGACCATTTTCCGATGCTTTCCATTGGCTTCCGATTGTTTTCGATTCTTTCCGGTGGTTTCTGATTCTTTCTTTTTTGTGAGGCCCTTTTACTTGTCAAGTTCCGTTGTATAGGGTACGCAGAGATTATCGAAGATGATTTTTACCTGGCGAATGGAATAAAACCATCCCTTCTTTTCCCCGATCTCGTTTTTGAGTTCATTGATCCACTTTCTCATAGTGGGTATGCTTACTTGGTAAATCTTTGCAAGCTCCTTAATGGTATAAGGTCTTACCAGTATATGATTTTGGTTTTCCATGATTTTTTTTTGGATTAAGCGCAGAAATGAAAATGATTGTGAATTGGATTGATGTTATCTATGCAGCTCTCGCAGAGCCATGCCTGCTTTCTCTTTTCAAGATTGCGGAGATACCATGCCTTCGTTCCGGCAAAGCCTTTTGGATTTTCCTTGTTCAGCCAAATGCAGGGATGCGGGATATAGCGGTGAGAAAAGCGGCTGACGTACTGCCTGGCGAGCAGGATTCTTTCGCAATAAGCCGTAAAATGCTTATGTGCTGTTGCGGTGAATTCTTCAGCGGGTATTTCTTCATAATACTCCCGTATGTAGAGCTTGGAAAGCTCAACTTCCGCTTTGCTGAACGGATAACCATCCCATAGGATGCTGTGGGCAAACTCCCAGGTGGCATTGGTAAGCAGTCGAAGTGCTGCGGGATGGACTTTTACTTTTGTTTCAGCCGATGCTTTTAACTTCCATGCGTCCCATCTGCACCTTGTATTGCAGAATTTAGCATCGCTTCTTGTCGGTTCAAATGTCTGCCCGCAATGCTGGCAGGTCCTTTCTGTTTTCATATTATGCTTGTTTTTGGGTTACTTATTGAATGCCGTAAAAATGCCACAGAGTTCCGAGAGCATTTTCCGATGCTTTCGACTGCTTTCCGATCGCTTGTGATGTTTTCCGGTGCTTTCGGATATTTTCTTTTTGGACAGCCCATACTGTGTTTTTTCATTGGTAAATTTTAATCACGGGACAAATTTCGGGTAAGAAAAAATGGTCATTTCCGATAACTGCACGTAACCGCTTCAAAGTGTACCCAGGCGTAGTACGATGGTATCAAAGTGCAGACGATAGTATCGAAGTGCTGTAGATAGCCTGGAAGTGATCGAAAGTGTATGTGACCGCTTCAAAGTGTATCAAACCGTATTGAACTACACGAAACTGCACGGAACTACATGGAATTACACGAAACTGCATGGCATTGCAGGAAATAAAAAAAGCCACGCTCAGGTGGCGTGGCTGCACAAATCGAATGGACCTTTACGGCTTAATCCTTAGCCGCTATAATGTTTTAAGCCTGAAAGACGATGTTCTATTTTAATTTACCTATTTCCCAAATAAAATAGTTGCAGGTATTCTTCAGATACTGATCTCCGATGCGATTATAGTCGGTTTCGATCAGCTCGGCCATATCATTCCAAAAGAGAATAAAGACTTTCCTTTCCTTTTTGCTCAAATCCGCATTGAATTTGTTCAGCCGTTTGGCAAGTGATTCCATTCGTCTTACGAGTTTGTCGAACCTGTGGTTTCCGATAGGCTCGAAATAGCAGGTAAACAACTTTCTGAAGGATGTAGCCGCCTTGCGAAGCCGGTCTTTCACTTTAGCCAATGATTCCACCGGCAAAGAAACCCTGGAATCAGCGTAAAGAAATTCGTTTACCATCTGCATATACTCATTCAATGTGAAGTTCTCACGTATAATTTTAGCCATACTATTTATTTTTTGAAGGTTTTAAACTTGCTATTCATCGGGGTTCATTGTCCCTTTACCACCGATGAGTTTTACAATTATGCGAACCTGGTTCGGGGTATAATATTTTCCTTTCTTCGGGCCGACTTCCATTTCTATTTCTTTCAGCCAGGTGTACAGGCAGCGCGGGGTAATTCCGAAAACTCCGGCAAGTTCCTTCTTTGTGTAGGGTTTGATTTCGATCAGATTATTCTTACTCTCCATGATGAAAAGGTATTTGTGGCACTTACATATTTACTCAGCGTATTTTGCCATAAACTCTTCCAGTTCCAGGTGCAGCGATGCGGCAAGCTCTTTGGAAGTGAATTTATGGACGTTCTTATATTTAGTAATCAGGTCGCGCATCAAAAGGGACTTCTCTTTCGGAAAATCCAGTTCAATGGGTTCGCGCCTGCGTATTTTTAATTGATTGAATTGCGAAAGCAGGTACTTCTTTTGGTTTTCGGTCAAAAAGCCCAGGTCAGCAGCCCGGTAAAGAAGCGAGATCATTGAAACCTTCCATTTCCGTTTGAGTTCACCGAGCAAGGGAATGGTTATTCCTTTCTCAAAATCCTTCTTTAGCTCATTTTCCGGTAGTAATAACCCGGCAGCGAACAGATTTGCCTCATGCGAAATATCCCGGTCATGTGATGGGAGGGTATGGCCGTGCATAACCAGGTGGCCTAACTGATAAGCCAAGCTGAACCTTTGCCTGTCGGCAAGGTGCAGTTTGTTCACCACGATGATCGGGTGTTTGTCTTTGGTCAATATAGTGCGGCTGTCCACGCGCTCAGTCCCGAAATCGAAGGAAATAACGATGATCCCGTTGGCCTCCAGCAGTTCCGTAAGGTTGGTGATGGGGCCTTTGGGCATTTTCCATGTCTTGCGAAGCTGCTTGGCTACCAGTTCCTCTGAGCCAACCTTTTTAAGGTCAAGATCAGGGATATTCAGGACCGGAAGCTTAATCTTTTGGGCAACGGTTTCAATGTTTAGCCTGTAAATATTCAGTTGAGCCTCCAGCGGCATCAGCACTTTAGCCGAAACGTGGTCTCTTTTGCGGTAATTCAGGCTCATAGGCAGGTATGCTTCACCTTCCTGGTAAAAGAACTCCCTGGGGTATTTGAGCAGCTTGCTCATGCGTTCAAGTGTAGCTTCAGGCATGGACTTATTCTCCGTCTCGATCTTGCAAATAAAGCCTGGAGAAGTGTTGAGCTTCTCCGCCAGTTCCTTCTGCGACATTCCCCTGGATTCCCTTGCCAGGACGACCATTTTAGGGCTTATTTGTATTTCAGTTGCAACCATAAATTGTGTGAATCATTTATGCAGCAAAGGAATGTATATTTTCTGAATTGACCAAATAATTGACCTGTTTTATTTTAATAAAATTGATTTATCGCTGATTCTGAGCATTTTAAAATTGTTGATAAATAGCGCATACAGAATCTTGGAAATAAATCCGGTTTCCATACTTTTGACACTTACTGTCAAGATAATCCTATTCAAACATGAAAAGTCTCGGTGAGCAGATAAGGGAGCTACGTGAATCCCAGGACATACCTCTGCGTATTGTATCCGCATATCTGGATGTTGACCCAGCCATTCTGAGCAAGGTCGAACGTGGGCAACGCAGGGCCACAAAAGAGCAGGTAATAAAACTTGCCGCTTATTTTAAGGTAGACAAAGATGATCTTATTGTTGCCTGGCTATCGGATAAGATTGTTTTTGAAATGGAGGATGAAGAACAGGCAATAAAAGCTCTGCACGTTGCAGAACAAAAAATTAAATATTCTAAAAAATAATTAAAGTATATAAGTAATATGCCTACTCTCCAATTCAAAGGAAAAACATTTGTTCAGAATCATCACCTCACGGTAAAGTACCATCAGCTCGTTCCTAAAGAGAAATTGAGCCTAACCAAAAAAGTCTCTCTACACGATAATCTTATTATTAATGGCGATAACCTAATTGCACTTAAAGCTCTGCTTCCTTCCTATGCGGGAAAAATCAAGTGTATTTATATTGATCCTCCTTATAACACAGGAAACGAGGGCTGGGCGTACAATGACAATGTGAGTAGCCCTTTGATGAAGGATTGGTTAGGCAAAGTTGTAGATAAAGAAGATCTTACGCGCCACGACAAATGGCTTTGTATGATGATGCCTCGATTGAAGTTACTACGTGAGTTGCTTTCTGAGGATGGAGTAATTTTTATTTCTATTGATGATAATGAGCAGCATCGATTAAGAATGTTATGTGATGAGGTATTTGGTGAGGATAACTTTGTGGTTGATATAGCTTGGCGCTCAGGAGATTCATCTAACAATGACGCTAAAACGTTTTCCAACGATTATAATTCCACATTAGTTTATTCTAAAACATTGGAATGGCTGCCAAACAGACTTGAAAGGACTGAAAAAAATAATGAGCATTACAAAAATCCAGATAATGATCCTCGCGGACCCTGGTTTGCTGGAAATGTTTCCTCACCTAACCCAAGAGAGAATTTGAAATACAAAATTAAAACGCCTGGCAGGAAAATAATCGCGCCTCCGGCAAATGGATGGAGATGGAAAAAAGAGACCCTGATGGAAATGATTGACACGGGCGAAATTATTTTCTCCGAAGATGAGACGAGGATTATCAAAAAAACCTACTTGGCTGACCAAGGCGGATTAGCACCTTCTAATATTTGGTTTGATATTGAAGAAACTGGGCATAATCGTCAGGCAAAATATGAGCAAATAAATATATTTCCTGAGAAAAATACTTCGGATCAATTTAAAACCCCGAAACCTCTCAAGTTCATAAAAAAAATACTTGCATTAGCCACAAATAAGGATTCCATAGTATTAGACAGTTTCGCGGGTTCAGCTACTACTGCCCATGCCGTATTAGAGATGAATAAAGAAGATGATGGGAACCGAAAATTTATATTGGTAGAGCAGGAAGATTATGCAAATTCTGTTACTGCTGAAAGGGTTAGACGAGTAATTAATGGAGTTAAAAACCCAAGAAATGAAGCTTACAAGAAAGGATTAGGAGGTTCATTTAGCTATTTTGAACTTGGAGACCCGATAGAATTGTATCATTTGTTGGAAGGTTCAAAGCTACCGAAATACAAGGATTTCGCTCGTTTCCTATTTTATACTGCAACCGGAGAACAGTTTGATGAAAAAAAGATCAATGAAAAAACAGGATTCATAGGCGAAAGCTCCCATTATGAGGTTTATCTGATCTACAAGCCCGATATAGATTATTTAAAAAAGACCGCCCTCACGCTTGAGCTTGCAAAATCGCTTCCGAAATTCAAAGCAAAACAGCGTTTGGTATTTGCGCCTATGAAATTCCTGGACGAACATACTTTACGTGAGCACCGAATTGATTTCTGTCAGCTCCCGTATGAAATTTATAAAATGGCGAAGTAATGCTGCATCTTAAAACATATCAGCAAAAGGTTTTAAATACGCTCAAGGAGTATTTGGTCTGCTTATCGGAGTTCAAAACCAAGTATGATAAATACCTGGTGGATGATCCTGAGATTGCTTCTGACTATAACTACCCCAAAAAAGCCTGGGAGAAAGTGCATGGCGGGGTGTATTTATCAAAACAGAATGGATTGAAAGAGCCGCTGCCAGATATGTACCTGAAGGTTCCTACGGGCGGTGGAAAGACATTGCTGGCCTGCCATTCGATTGATCTGATCCATAAAGCATTCCTGAAAAAGCAAACAGGATTTGTACTTTGGATCGTTCCAACCACACAGATTTATCGGCAAACCATATCCCATCTGCGGAACCGGGAGCATCATTACCGGCAAACGCTGGATATTTCAAGCGGAGGAAGAACTCTTATAAAAGAGAAGGGCGATCTGTTTAGCAGGGCTGATGTAGAAGGAAACCTGGTTATTCTGCTCCTGATGCTTCCTTCTGCCAGCAGACAAAACAAGGAAACCCTTCGGATGTTTCGCGATTCGGGCGGATTTACTGACTTCTTCCCTGCCGAAGATGCTTACGAGGCGCATGAAAAACTATTGCAGGCAATTCCTAATCTTGATTCTTACGGAGAAAAAGATGGGGTTTTTGGAAGAATGATAAAAACTTCCCTGGGGAATACATTACGATTGCTAAAACCTCTGATCCTTATTGATGAAGGTCATAAGGCATATAGTGATAATGCCCGCGATACCATTCGCAATTTCAATCCTTCGTTTTTGTTGGAGCTGTCAGCCACACCACCTCCCAATACGAATAAGCTGGTTGAGGTTACCGGGCGCGAGCTGAATGATGAGGAAATGATTAAGCTCGACATTCACTTAACGAATAAGACCAGCCTGGATTGGAAGGACACGATGCTCTGTTCGGTTGAACAACGTAAATTCCTGGAGAAGAAAGCCCGGCAGTATGAACAAAACACCGGAGAGTATATTCGACCGATCAACCTTATTCAGGTCGAAAGAACAGGAGCCGATCAGAGAGAGAAAAAATTTATCCACGCGGAAGATGTAAAGGAATTCCTGATTAAAAAGTGCAATGTTCCCGAAGGTCATATTGCTATTAAAAGCAGCGACAAGGACGAATTGATTGAAGTAGCTGATATTTTTTCAAAGGATTGTGAAATTCGCTATATCATAACCAAACAGGCGTTGCAGGAAGGCTGGGATTGCTCGTTCGCTTATATTCTCACTATCCTCACCAATCCAACATCACAAACAGGCATAACCCAGCTTATCGGAAGAATTTTACGACAGCCAAAAGCAACGAAAACTAAGGTGAAGGAACTGGATGAGTGTTACGTTTATACTTTCCGTCAAAATGCTTCTGATCTGGTACGCAATATTGAAACCGAACTGAGCAGCGAAGGCTTGGGTGATATCGCAGGCCGGATAACGATTGATAGCGGGGACGATGACAATGGCCGCGTTTTAAAAGAGCGTTCGACCGGATACAGAGATCCCTTTAAAAAGTTCGAGGGTAAAATATACCTACCGAAATTCGTTATACAGGAACAAAAAACCTGGCGAGACATAAATTTTGATATTGATATTCTCAGCCGAATTGATTGGGAACAAATTTCACTGAAAGAGTTAGAGGATGTTTCTCTTTCAGAAATTAGACAGAAGGAGCAGGCATTGGTCATTGGCCTATCGGATGATGATTTAAAATTAGTAAGAGAAAAGGAACGTGTAGAAAAACAGGGAAACCTGGAGATTGATGAATCCTTTTTAACCAGGCATATCCTGGACATTGTTCCTAATCCCTGGGTAGGTTTTGAACTTGGCAGAAAAGCTATCAATATGTTCCTGAAGCGATATGACAGAGAAATGGTAGCCGCGAATTTCGTTTTCATCATTGAGGAAATGAAAAAAGTATTGCAGCATGAGCGCGACAGGTTGTCGGAAATTGTGTTCAGGAGCCTGGTCAAGGAGAAAAAATTAGTGTTCTTCCTTTTGACTGAGAAGGGCGAATTCAGTATTCCACCGCGTATCAAAGTAAGAAGCAATAAACAGCTTGTCCGTTCCGATAATACCCCGATTCAGCGCAGTCTGTTCGATTATGTGCCGGAGGAAGACCTGAATGATCTGGAAAAGGCGGTGGCCATTTACCTGGATCAGCAGGAGAAGTTACTGTGGTGGTATCGCAACATGAGCAGGCAGCATTACCATATCCAGGGATGGAAACGGCACAAGATATATCCCGACTTTATTGCTTCAGACACGAAAACCACCAGCAAAGCTGATTACGGAAACGTGTATGTTCTCGAAACGAAAGGTCTTCACCTGAAAAACGAGGATACAAAATACAAGCAGGACGTTTTCGCGCTGTGCAATGAACTTGGGACAAAGAAAGCATGGAAAGAGCTTGATCTTGATTTTCCTGATAAGAAATTCGAGTTTCAGGTCATATTTGAGAATGAATGGAAAAGTAAGGTCAATAGAATAATTGAAGCAGTTAGCTAAATGAGCTATTATCTCAAATGAGAGTATTTAAAATAGAAATTGAGAATTACCGGCTGTTGAGGGACTTTTCTATGGATTTGGAAAAGGAACTTTCTTTGGTAATCGGGAAAAATAACACTGGAAAGACTTCGATTCTATCAGCTCTTGACAAGTTTTTGGGAAATTACGAAAGAGCTAAATTTACTTTTGACGATTTCAATATTGCTTTTAAGAAAGTATTGAAAGGAGAAATAGAAGCCGCAGATGGTATAGTTGAGGGGGACTACAAACGATTAGGCATTAGGCTCAGGCTGTTTGTCGAATATTCAGATGCAGACAACCTTTCCAACATCAGCCGGGTAATGATGGATTTGAACCCGGATAATAATGTGATTGTACTTGGCTTTGACTATACACTCGACTATTACGGATATACCCGTCTCAGAAGTGATTACAGGGAGTTTGAAGCAAAGGAAAAACAGAAGGAGCAGGAGAAAAATGGGTACAAGCCCCGTACATTAATTGATTTCTTAAAGTCAAATCATGCGGCATATTTTAAAACAGGTAGGCGATCATTGGTCTACGATCCAGCGACAAAAAAATCAAGTGAAGATAAATCTATTGACCTGGATTCTGAAAAAATAAGTGTTGCTGATATTATCAATTTCAAATACATCAGTGCAAAAAGGGATGTTGCAAATAAGGATGCTGACAAAACTCTTTCAGGACAGACCTCAGAAATATACCGCAGCACTGTTAATGGAGACGAAGAAAATCAAGCTGTTGCAGACTTTAAAGATAAACTTAGTGAAACTGACACGGATTTAAGCGGCATATACAGAACGTTGTTTGCTGAAATTATTCAGAAGGTGAAGGATTTCGGGGGCGTAAAAATCAATGAATCTGAGATTGAGATTATATCTACGCTGCAACATAGGGAATTGCTCGAAGGAAACACAACGGTTGTTTATAAACATGATGAGGATAATCATCTTCCCGAACATTACAATGGATTGGGCTATATGAACCTCATCAGCATGATTTTTGAAATCGAAATACTTGTTCATGAGTTTAAACGTGAAAAGGATAAAAAGCCGGCAGACATAAACCTACTCTTTATTGAAGAACCGGAAGCGCATACTCATCCCCAAATGCAGTATATATTTATAAAGAATATCAAGAAATTACTCGATAAAGGAATTAAGCGGGAAGACGGAGAGAACAGGGAATTACAATATGTTATAAGCACGCATTCAGCTTGCATTGTAGCGGACAGCGATTTTGACGATCTTAAGTATCTGAAAAAGGATAAGGACAAGGGAATAATAGCCAGGAATCTAAAAGACCTGAAGAATGAATACGATACTGAAACAACACAGTACCAGTTCCTGAAGCAATATCTTACTATTAGCCGCGCAGAAATATTTTTTGCTGACAAAGCAGTTTTGATCGAAGGCGATACTGAACGAATCCTTATCCCCACTCTCATGCGTAAGGTGGATATTGAAGAAGAAGAAAAATACTCTGCATCTGGTGGACAGGATGAATATCTGCCATTGCTTTCTCAAAATATTTCGATTATTGAAGTTGGTGCGTACTCTCAGATATTTGAAAAATTCATTGACTTCTTAGGTATTAAAGCACTTATCATTACTGACCTTGATGCGGTTAATGGCGATGGAAAAAAATGCGAAGTCGCAACCGGTGTGGATTACAGCAATGAAGCCATTAGGTTCTTCTTTAATAGTCCAACGTTGGCTAATTTGAGAGGATTTACACTTGTAAACAAACTATTTAATAAGGTAGCTGGCTCATGGACAAATCATGCTGATGGCCAACTGAGTGTTGTTTATCAAACCGAAGAAGTTGGTTACAATGCCAGAAGTTTTGAGGACGCATTTATTCATATCAATAAAGGTTATGTAAATGACAACAAGGCTGGCTTTAGAGGACTTCAAAATAAAGAGCTCTTTGAAAACGGAGCCAATGCCTACGAATTGGCCGAAAAATGTATAAAAAAGAAAACACATTTTGCTTTGGACATTCTGTATCACAGTAATGCTGATTTTAATAACTGGAAAATTCCCGCTTACATCAAAGAAGGTTTACTATGGCTGAAGAAAGACTAAAATTAGAGCCGGAAGTGCGGGAAATATTTCAATGCATTGATGGCAAACGTAACTTTTTGCTAAGCGGGGGCGCAGGAAGTGGTAAGACCTATTCGTTAGTTCAAGTTATTCGGCAGGTTATTGCTGAGAATCCAACGGCTATGGTAGCCTGCATGACATATACCAATGCAGCAGTTAAAGAAATTGAAGAACGGGTAAACCACAAGAACCTGAATGTATCGACCATTCATGATTTCCTATGGGACAACATCAAGCATTTTCAGAAGGAACTCAAATCAAGTATCATTGATTTAGCGAACGAAGATGATGCAAAAATTTCTATTGATGAAGATAAACCCATTCCGAATAATTATTTTGACGAACTTGAAAAAGGCATTCAATATAAAGAGTTCTTAAAACTCAAAGAGGGCATTATTTCCCATGATGAATTATTGATCGTGGCAAACGGCCTCTTTGAAAAATATCCCAAGCTCAGCGCCATTGTTAAAGATAAGTACCAGTTCATATTTATTGACGAGTACCAGGATACAAATACGGCTGTTGTAGATATTCTTCTGAATCACTTCAAGAAAAGTGAAAGAAAAAATCTTATCGGCTTTTTTGGAGACGCTATGCAATCCATTTATGATGACGGCATTGGTAATCTTGATCAATATAAAGGAGAGACTGTGGATACTGTGAAGGAAATTAAGAAACCCCAAAACAGGAGGAGCCCTCGCAGAGTAATTGATCTGGCAAACAGACTAAGAACGGACGGTATTACCCAAGAACCATCATCTGATGGAAAAGCACCAAATATGACAGGTGGCCAGATAAAGGAAGGGAACGTTCTGTTTATTCATTCAGCGAATGGTGATGTTTCGGTAGTAAAGCAATACTTGAGTGAGAATCATGGATGGAACTTTGAAAACGCAGAGGAAACAAAAGAGCTGAACCTGACGCACAACTTGATTGCGGATAAGGCGGGGTTTAGAACACTTATGGATATTTATGATAAGGACTTGATACTGAGTTATAGAGACAGACTTAAAAAGTATATCAAGGACAAGGCAATAACCACTGATTTTACGCAAAAAACATTTGGAGAAGTTGTTGCAGCTTTGACTAATGGTAAATCAGGTCGCGAACTGAATTCGGTCAACCCAACAGCTTCTATGCAAACTTTCATAGATCAAAATCAGCCACTTTACCAGGCTGCATCGAACTATAATTATGAGATGTTTTCAAAAATCTATGTCAATAAAGATCAACTATTGGATGATAAAAAGCAGAATGAGGACGATGAGAACAAAAAGGGCTCAAAGCGGGACAACCTGATAAAGCATCTTTTTAGGATTCAAAACAATATCGTGCTATATCAATCTGGCAGGTATAACGAATTTTTGCGAGCAACGGATTATAGAGATAGGATTGTCAGTATTGCAGCTAAAAGAATTTTGAAAGATAATATCGAAAGCCTTATCAATGTAGGGGACAAGACCATTGAGCAGGTAATAAATGATGCACATGAAAAAGATATTTGTCTAAAAGATGATAAGTTGGAAGATTTCAAATTAAAGAAGGAATACCTGTACAATAGAGTAAAGGGAGTTAAGTATAGCGAATTCCAAAAGTTATATGATTATCTGGAAGGAAAAACACCATTTTCTACGCAACACAAAACAAAAGGAACGGAGTTCGATAATGTCTTAGTTATATTGGATAATGGAGGTTGGAATAAATATAACTTTGAAAATGTGTTTTTAAATTCAGGTACGCAGAGCGTTTTGGAAAGAACCCAAAAGATATTTTATGTATGCTGTACTCGAGCTAAAGAGAATTTAGCAGTGTTCTATCACAATGCCAGTCCGCAAGTGGTAGCTAAGGCAATGGAATGGTTTGGTGCAGGAAGCGTTGTGTCGCTTTAGCCTATCAGAATATCCCGACTTTTGGGATGTATGGACGGGACAAAATGAGAGAAAGGAGAATTGGAAGGTTATTGCAGAGGCGTGGCGGGAGATACGGGCTAAAACTGATCCAGATGAATTAATAGCTAACGAATAATATCATGGGTGAATTTTCAAAACGCATAGGAGAAATTGGCGAAGAAATAGTAGTCGAATTTCTTGCTTTGGTCGGATGGCATCAACCTGTCCGCAACTTTGATATTCCAAGTATTGATCCAGTCAAACATGAAAAAGATACACATGGTCTTGATGCTTACTTCCACTATAAAAGTCCAATGATTTCAAGAACATTGGAGAACATCTTAATTTCGGTTAAATACAGCAAGGATAAATATCCAAACGCTCCCGTTGAGAAATTTAAATCTCATTACCGCGATTTGGGGATGGCAATAGAATCATTTAAAAAGTCTGAAATGAGGGCTAACACTATTAATAGCCGCTCTGATTTTGAAACAACCTTTGATAGAGGAGTAATTTTCTGGTTGAATAATATTGATGATGATTCCGTGGATATTTTGGAGAAGTTATCAAAACTTGAAGCACCAAAGGATTTTAATCATGATGGAATTTATCTTGTCGACAATAAGAAAATAGAGTTTTTCTTTAAGGCGATTGAATTTGCAAAACGAAAATATTTTGGCAAAGAAATTCAGTTTACTTACTTCAGCACAGGATTGAATAATGACAATGAAACTCCCAAAAATGGAAGCATAATGCCGATTCAATATTTGGGTTCAAATATTTTACCCATGAGGGTACAAACTGATACAGATAAAAACACTTTGATACTTTGTTCAAGAGAAAATTTTGAAGAAGAAGAATTAATAAAACTAATTGGTTTGGCTAAGAATATTACTGCAAACTACCAGTCAAATACAATTATCGCATTCCCCGACTATAATCGCTTACAACATGAGCAACTTGTCGCTAATGCCAAGTTAATAGTTGAAGAAGCGTCTTTTACTAACACTCTTTCAGTAGAAAATTTCAATCCTAATTTTAGAAACTAATGGAGAAAATAAATGACAATATAAATCGCTTCCTTCCATTCGGAGATTCATTAAGAGCAATACTCCAGCATGATTCTATTAAGGATAGGGAAAGAAGACAGCTTCTGAGAATGAAAGGAATTTTTGTGAATAACTGTGATGAGGATAGTACTTTTCCAATTCTTACAACTTCATTATTAAGTCCGAATGAATTTGAGTTTCTGAAAGAGAAACTTCAAGCAAAGGAGGATAGAGAAAAAACAATAACAAGAACTTTGGATTGGGAAACAAACAAAAATTTAATTGCCGCCATTCCTGATAATTTCAATATTCAAGAAGTGATTAAAACGAATTTCCCAAAGTATAAGGTAATTGGAAACCCAAACTTTAAGATGATTGACAATAATCCAAATAGAATTTCTTTGGATTTTAAATGTGAAACCAACAATTACAGCAAGGCATGGTTCCGTGGCAAAAATGAATTCAAAGGCAAAGTAACCTTTGAAAAAATCACAACGAAGGACAATAAAGTTCAATTACAGATCATTCACACTTCACCAGAGACAACTGATATTGCAGAGAAAGTTTCAAAGAGTTTGGAAAAACATTTCAAAGCAAACAACTACATGAATCCCCAAAAGGAAATTCAAAGGATTCTTTATAGAGATTTCACAAACGAGGAAAGAATTCAATTTTTATTGGGCATGACCGAAGGCAATGATATTTTTACTTACACAAAAGCCACCTTTTTGGATATAGGACCCGATCCGACTGAAACATTACATAGTGATATCAGATGGCTTGAATTGGCTAAAGTCCGGGAATTAAATATTAATGGCGAAAAGCTGCATGAGCTTCCTTTTTTGAAGGATAAAAAATTACACAAGTTTATGGAGTTATCTGAAATGGAAATAATTTATGATTTTCAACTTCCTTCTGTTGAAGGCAGTTGCATAATTCGTTTTGGGTTTAACGGCTATGATTTTAAAAAGAGAATTGGGAATATTGAGTTCGTTGTGGATATTCCGAAAATTTATCCAAAAGATGAATATTCAGCCACTCCCATTTCAGCAATAAAAACTCAACTGTTCAAGGAATTTGAAAATTTTAAGACTGAAAAACATGAGTGGTGCAAACTTCAAAATCTCAGCAAACAATTTACTGTGCCAAATTCATGACAACATTAGATTTTACACAAATAGAGCTTAGGAGCCTGATTACTCATCATGTTGGAAGCAAATTGAGAGATGAAAGGATTTCTCTCTCAAATGAACTATCAAGCATTGCGGATGAAACGAAGGATTTTCTACTAAAATATTTCTTATTGCCAATAAAAACTGAAGAATTTTATTCCTTTTCCCATTCTGTACGGCTCAATCTAAATGAAATATATACGGTGGTGGAAAATGTTTTCTCGAAACCGAAATCATTTATTGAATCGTCCCAAAGTATTGCTAAACTGCTTTATGAACAATCAATGCACCCGAAAATCCAGGAGGGAGAACTAAATGTAGCCTTTTTTTCAAATATCATTTTGGATGATGAAGTTGTTGACGCAATTGGAATATTTAAATCGGAGACGAATGTTCCATTCCTTAAAATGAAAAGTCAAAAATCGAAATATAACATCCATCATGACTACGGGTTTGAAATTAAGGGAATGGATAAGGGTTGCATCATATTCAATACTGACCATAAGAAGGGATATAAGATTTTGATCGTGGATAATGCGAATAAGTCGGCAGAGGCACAATATTGGAAGGATGACTTTTTGAAAGTTAGGCCAATTAGTAACGAGTTTCATCAGACAAATCAATTCTTGAGTATCGCTAAGAATTTTGTTACTAAGCAACTTTTGGATGAATTCGAGGTGGGTAAGGCAGACCAAATTGAACTATTGAATCGCTCTGTTGAATATTTTAAAACGCATGAGAGTTTTGAAAAAAAGGAGTTTGAAAAAGAAGTGTTTCAAGACTCAGAAATTATAAAATCATTCCGAAAGTTCGATTCAACTTATAGAGAGGACCATGATATTGAATTGGCTGAAAGTTTTGATATTTCGCCACAAGCAGTTAAACGGCAATCGAGGGTTTTCAAGAGTGTTCTGAAATTGGATAAAAACTTCCACATTTACATTCATGGAAATCGGGAGATGATTCAGCAAGGAGTTGAAAAGGACGGAAGGAAGTATTATAAAATTTATTATAGCGAAGAATCTTGAGGAATTTATCGCCTGAATGAATACGGGTGATACGGCAAGGAAGGAGAATTCCTCCCAAAATTTATTTTATTACTTTAGCATCATAAAATAATGAACAAAAGGAAGATTACAGCTATTCTCGGTTCCCTAATGCTGCTGTTTGCCCTAAACAGCCTGGGCGACTTCCGTATTTCATCTTCCAGTCCATCATCCGAAAAGGAAACACCCTGCAAAGAAGGAAATCGGCTTTCCGCTTATTCTATTAATGCCGCAGATGGGATACTTCAGTCTTCTATAAGGATAAATCCAAGTAATGCTCCGGTCCATCAGATACTCAAAAACAATGTAAAGTTCATAGGATTCAACTCGTCTGTTCATGCCTCAGCCATTTCGCCATCTGTATATCCGGCATATTCGTATGGGCATAATAATTTCAGCCGCTATCCTTTCTATATTGCCTTTCGCCGGCTGATAATCTGATCCTTCCACGTTCGCGGTTAATCTACACACGGCTTAATGGCTGATGTGCGGATTTTATTTTCATTTCATTAATGAATTTTAATATTGACATTAAAAAATACACTATGGAAAATACAGAAAAAACGCCTGACGAAAAGCCGGGATTCATGGGAGGATTCGGATTTCTTATTGTGATTATAGGAGTAGTAATATTACTTCTGGTGGTATTAAAGCTCTTTATAGGTTAATTTTACTTGTGGTAAAAAGCCTCCACCTTCGGGCGAGGCTTTTTACATTGTTTCTTGGCTTTAACAATAGGATTCTTTATTATACTTTTGCATGTTTTATGGCAAAGGGAGCCTCTAAAAACCGATGTTGCATAGATGATTCATTTACCGAATTTAATTGTTGATCTTGCCTTAATACTGGGCTCTGCGGCTCTTGTTACCCTCATTTTTAAGAAATTCAAACAACCCCTTGTGCTCGGTTATATTATTGCCGGGATACTGGTTGGCCCGAATTTCCCTTTGTTTCCCACAGTAATAGATGCACAAAATATTACAACGTGGGCTGAGATAGGAGTAATATTCCTGCTGTTCAGTCTTGGATTAGAGTTTAGCTTTAAGAAACTCATAAAGGTGGGAGGATCGGCTTCTATTACTGCCGTCTTTGAGGTCGCCACTATGCTTTTATTGGGATTTTGTACGGGCAAGCTATTGGGCTGGTCGCATTTGGACAGCATTTTTCTCGGAGGCATCTTGTCCATATCCTCCACCACAATTATCATTCGCGCTTTTGAGGAATTGGGAGTGAAGAACCAGAAATTTGCCGGGCTTGTCTTCGGGATACTTATCGTTGAGGATCTGGTGGCAATACTACTGCTGGTCATTCTCTCCACATTGGCATTAAGTCAGCAATTCGCGGGTACGGAAATGATGATCTCGCTTCTGAAACTCGGTTTTTTCCTTGTCCTTTGGTTTGTTGCAGGCATTTTTCTGATACCCACATTCCTAAGAATGATTCGAAAATTAATGAGTGACGAGACATTGCTCATCGTATCGCTGGCTCTATGCTTACTAATGGTGGTGCTTGCCGTAAAAGTCGGTTTCTCCCCGGCACTTGGGGCTTTTATCATGGGTTCTGTGCTTGCGGAAACTACCAAAGCCGAGAAAATAGAACATATCGTAAAACCAGTAAAAGACCTTTTCGGAGCCATTTTCTTTGTTTCAGTCGGTATGCTCATTGAGCCTGCCATGCTGAAAGAATTTGCCGGACCGATCGCCATTATCACGCTGGTTACAGTTTTTGGCAAATTCATGAGCACTACTTTCGGGGCATTGATCTCAGGTCAGCCGCTAAAACAGTCCGTCAAGGCAGGAATGAGCCTTTCCCAGATCGGGGAGTTTTCATTTATTATTGCAACCCTCGGCCTTACTCTAAAAGTTACCAGTGATTTTCTTTATCCGATTGCGGTAGCGGTTTCGGCAGTTACAACTTTTATTACACCATATCTTATTCGCTCTTCCGAGCCGTTTTACAGGTTGATTGAAAAAACTCTACCTGCAAAACTTGTTCATAGGATGAACCGCTATGCCTCCAATGTGAACGTGATTAAAGATATAAGTGAATGGAAAGCCATTCTGAAGTCGTATGCTTATGTTATAGTTCTTAATTCCGTTGTAATCAGCGGTCTTATCTTTCTGTCTTCATACCTTCTTGCTCCTTTTGTAAAGGAAAAAATCGGGAATGTTTTAACGGGTAATATTCTTACTGCTGTCATTGCCATGTTATGCATAACTCCTTTCCTGTGGGCTTTGGCTATGAAGAAGATCACGACCACTACCGGGCATAATGTATGGCTTAATCAGAAATACAGGGGACCTTTGGTTATTCTGGAGATCATAAGAATAGTGCTGGCGATTTTTTTTGTTGGATTCCTGCTTGACAAGTTATTTTCTCCGCTGATCGCCCTTATTGTGGCCCTTGCCATAATCATTACGATAACGGTGATTTTTTCCAGGCGTTTACAGCTACTTTATGACATAATTGAAGAACGGTTCATGTACAACCTTCATGCGCGTGAATTAAAACAGAAAGAAGGAATACCGATGCGGGAAATGCTTCCTTGGGACGCGCATATAGCGGAATTTGAAATACTGCCCGAATCTCCTTTTATTGGAAAAACCCTCATGGAACTGGCCTTGCGGGAAAAATTCGGAATCAATATTGCACGGATTGAACGGGGAAAAATTACAATCAATATTCCCAGGAAAGAGGAAAGGCTTTATCCTGGGGACAATATTTTTGTGATTGGTACAGACGAACAATTAGACCAATTCCGAAGTGAACTGGAAATTTTACCCGTTGAGCCACTTGAGCAAAAGTCTAATCATGAAGTATTGCTTCAGCAGTTTGTAATAGATAAGGATTTCCAGCTTATTTCCAAGACTATCAGGGAATCGGGCATCCGGGAAAAAACCAATGGACTAATTGTAGGAATCGAGCGGGGCGGACAGAGAATATTGAATCCCGATTCTTCCACACCGCTTTCAGAAGGAGACATTATCTGGATTGTTGGAGAGAAGGGGATCATTGAAAAGCTAAAGAATGAAAAAGGAAGCGATGATTAAACCTGGCATAAAGAAATGCATCTAAAAATGGTAGTTCAAATTCGCAATATGGTCTTATTATATGTCTTGCTTTTGCTGGGATGCAGTGCATCTTATACAAGCAATGAGAAGTTGGTGGGCTATAACATGACAAAACCAGAATCCACAATGATTCTCCCCGATACTTTAAGAGAAGTATCAGGGCTTACGGCCATTGATTCTGTTTCCTTTGCCTGTATTCAGGATGAAAACGGAATATTGTTCATCTACGATGCTGTAAAGAACGAAGTAAAAAAGCAATATACTTTTCACCTTGATGGAGATTACGAGGGAATAGCCAGGGTTGGCAAGACGATATATGTTCTCAGAAGCGATGGTGTGCTTTTTGAGATCACTGATTATGATTCAAAAGATTGCAAAGTTAACTCATATCAAACCGGTATTCCTGCCAACAACAATGAAGGATTATGTTTTAATCCGGATAGCAACAGGCTCTTGATCGCTTGCAAGGGCAAAATTGGAAAGGGGCCTGAATTCAAGGACAAGAGGGTGATTTATGGTTTCGATTTAAAGACAAAATCTCTTTCCAAAGAACCTGTCTTTGACTTTGATTTGCAAGCCATCAAAGATTTTGCTATCAAGAACAATCTTAATCTTCCGGTAAAGGAGCGAAAAAAGAAAGGGGAAACTGTGAAGGAACCTTTTATCAAATTCAGGACTTCGGCTATCGGCATTCATCCAGTCACGCAAAAACTCTACCTGCTTTCAGCATCTGATCATTTGCTGTTTATTTTCAACATGAACGGTAATCTTGAACATATTGAGCAACTAAATCCAGCAATGTTCAATAAAGCAGAAGGAATTACTTTCTTTGAGAATGGCGATATGCTTATAACCAATGAAGGTCAGGATAAAAAGCCGACTTTGTTGAGGTTTAAATACAAGAAGTAAGGCGTATTTAAAGATGCGATTTTAGGTGCGGAATTCGGGTACGGAAAATGCTAACTTTTGCTTACTTTTGTCAAAAATTGTATCTGATTCACAGGCTTTTACGTTCAGAATCTGCACTTGAAATGAGAAGGATTTCGGATTACCTACCTTTGTCTTTCAATACAAGAATAATAGTAAATGGTATACAGGAACATCACTCCTGACAGGTTACCAGGATCGTCCCTTAAAGGCTTATAGCCGGTTTTTAATACCTTTGTTCAGGTTCTTGCAAGTAAGTGTCAATAAAGTCAATTATAGCCTGTAAATCAGCGGGATTGAGGTTCGAAGCGTGGACCTCCTTTCCCGCAGATAAGTCAAATGAAGCCCCGCTATCGCGGGGTTTTTAATTTTTCGGAAAGCCCGGAAAGCTTGCTTTCATGGTCTTGGAGAAAAATTGAAAACAGCGCAGCGCTTCATTTGACTGTGACAATGGGAGTAATAGGGCTCATGCCAGTAATCCCTCTCTCCGCTCAAAAGGACTGCCCCATTAAAAAAGGGGGGCAGTCCTTTCTTATTTTTGCCTTTTCTACTGCTAAAATGGGCAATGGTCTGAAAAATTAAGTTCACTTTGGGGTTCGAAATGCCCCTTCTTTGCGGTTATACTCCAATCCTCGGGAAACACAAACTTTTGCACAAAGAGAAGAAAATCCCTAGTTGGTCTCACACTGTCCACCCTAGCCTTCAATTTTTTGCTTACCCCCAAAATATTTTTCAATTGTTAATCTTGCCATCAGGTAGCTCAGGGTTGATTCAGCACCCTGGTTGAGGTTTACATAATTTTCTTCAAGCCCGTCATAACATCCGCCAGTACAGGGATTGTAAATAACCTGGTGCAGATGGTTATTTCCAAGAAACCAATCGAAAGCGGTCTTCATCTTAACTAGGTAATATTTATTCTTAACTACATCATAGAATTTACTTAATGCAATGACAGAATAGGCTACATCAATCGGCTGTTCTCCTCCGGTATCTATCAATACCCTGTCCTCGCTTTTATGAAGCCAGGTTTTATTAGAAATTACTCTTATGCTGTTGTTTCTAAAGGTCTTCGACAAAAGAAAATCAAAAGATGAATTTGCAATTTCTTTGTATATCGGTTCAGAGGTGGCTAACCATGCACACAACATCGCTTCGGGTAAAATACTGTTAGCATATGTAAGATAACTTTCGAACCACTGCCATTCATGGTCCGCTTCGTGCCTGTACATTTGAACCAGCCTATTTGCAAGTTCTTTTATCAACAACACATTTTGCGCTGATTTGCATTTTGTGTTGCGATAGTACAACCCTTTAATTGCAAATGCCATGGCTCGCGTTGCATGAATCTTATTTACATTCAATAAAGCTATTTCCAGTATTGATTCTGCTTCCTCTGTCAGTTCTTTGGGCAATAAATCGCGCAGAGAAACCAAATAGCCCAAAGCCCAAATGGCTCTCCCGTTTGCATCAGCAAGGTTGGTTGAATTATTTTGTTCTGTAAAAAGTCTTTGCTCGTTCACATAATTCAGAAAGTGACCTTCCGGTTGCAGACAATGTTTTATGAAATTGAAATACGTATAAATATCTTTTACAACCTTCTTGTCCATTGTCAGTTCGAAAAGTTGAGACATGGCAATCAAGGCCCGTGCGTTATCATCCAATGTGTATCCTGAATCAATGTCAGGTTTATTTATTTTAGAAAACTGAACCATTCCAAAATCAGTCGTCAGTTTTTTTATATGGTCAAGGTTGATGGCAGGCAAATTATAGTGCAATAAAATTTTATCGTTTCCTGTTTTGGCAAATAAATATGCATGGGCAATAGCCGCATTTTCCCAGGCTGTAGATGCTATTCTGTGCAATCCGTTTGAACTGATATTTTTTCTCCGCAGTTCATCATTCAATAAGCGGATTACCGCATCACGTAATTGTTTCGGGTTCTCAAAATCAACGATAATCCCTGCATCATTTCGCAATACTTCACGCGCATGCGGAATAGGAGTGGAAATAACCGGGCAACCACAACTAATGGCATAAGAAAAAGTTCCGCTTACCGCCTGATTAGGGTCTTTAGAGGTAAACAAATATATATCCGTGAGCTGTAAATATTCCAGCAGATCGGGCAGCGGCAGGAAATAATTAACAAATTGTACATGCTGTTGCATTTGCAAATCAGCAACCTTTGTTTCAAGCTCCCTGCGATATTTTTCGCCTTCGTGTTTTATAACAGACGGGTGCGTTTTACCGATAATAAGAAACAACACGTCGGAATCTTTCTTAATGATTGCCGGCAATGCCTCTAAAGTGGTTTCAATACTTTTACCAGAACTGAGCAGTCCAAAGGTGGAGAGTACTTTTTTCCCGGATAATTTATATTTTTCTTTCAGAAGCTTTTTATCTGAATGTGGCACTAAGTGTGTACCATGCGGAATGACTGAAATTTTTTCATTTTCTACCCCGTAATCATTAATCAATATTTTTTTAGAAGATTTGGTCATAACAATGAGAGTTTCAGAAGCATCCGCAATTTGCTGCACTTTTTCTCTTAATGACGCATGCGGGTGCGGTAATACGGTATGAAAAGAAATAACAACCGGCTTGGAGATGGCATTTAAAAATCGCTGGAAATTATCTTCTTTTTTTTCAAAGAACCCGAATTCATGCTGAATCATAACCAGCCGGATAGCTGCATCATCATTGATTATTTTGGCTAATTTGCCGAATGCCCCCGGATGATCTGTATTAAGGATGTATTTTGTTTCATCAGTATAATTATGTTTTTCGCTTTCCGATTCCAGTGGACAAATTCTTATGGTGAATGAATGGTCGAATTTATTGTTCAGTGCCTTTATCAAATCCTGTGAGAATGTTGCAATGCCACATTCGCGCGGAGGATAGGAAGTGATGAATAAAATTTCAGGCAGGGCATGATCATCAGCAGGATGTTGCGCGCCATCCCTCAGTTGACAGATGACCCTGGGAAATAATGCACTTGTAGTAATTTCATTTTTCATCTTACTTAGTATTAAGCAACAACTCAGCCAAGAGCGCAGATAAACTTACGGAGGCGCATGCTATACGCTCATCGGCAGCACCATAATAAATATACAGTGTGTCTTCAAACAAAACAGCTCCAGTTGGAAAACACACATTATTCACTTCGCCTTTTAATTCCCATTCGTGCTCTGGCTTGAACAATGGGTAGGGTAGCCGCGCAATTTCCTTAAGGGGATTTTCTAAATCCAATAAAGCCACACAGGCCGAATACACGTATCCTTTCGTTGTATCATGCACGCCATGATAAATTAACAGCCATCCGTGTTCTGTTTCTATAGGGGGACAGCCTCCGCCAATGTAACTTACCTCGTGCCTGTGCCGGGGAGCAAGCGCAATATTTTTATCGAGATGAAGAAAGTAGTGCTCCCAAAATTCTTTTGTGAGTTCATTTAAATTATTTACCGCTGCTATTTGTATGTCGGGTCTTATGCGATGAAGGAAAAACAGCTTGCCGTTTATTCTTCTTGGGAAAAAAATCACATTCTTATCCCACACGAAAATATTTCTATCAGGTTTCGGGGAGAGATGGTTGCTGTTATTATAGCGAGAATATTTTATATTGATAGGGCCTTTGCATTCCGCGAGGTGCTTAAATTCATCATAAGCGAGCTGCGGCACAATTAATCCGTGCTTTTCAAAATGCTGCAAATCTTTTGAAGTAGCCAATGCGCCCAGCGCATTCACTCCATCATAGGCAGTGTACGTAAGATAATACAGGTCGTCAATCCTGGTGATTCGAGGATCTTCAACGCCATGTGATTCATATTCGAAGTGAGGAAATAGCACGGGAGTATCAAAACGTTCCTCAACCGTGAGGGGTCCATTCAGCTTGCAATAGCCTATGCTTGAATAATTGCCTTTACTCACCGCCCTGTAAAAAAGGTGAACGCAACCGCCCTCACGTATTGCTGCGGGATTTAATACCCCTTCGTTTTCAAAACTGTAGATAGTTTTGTTCAGCAGGATGCCTTCTTTTTTAACTTCAATCATAGATTTATTTTAACATAACCTTTTAAATAAGTTACATAATTCACACATCACCACAGTAGGAAGTCACTTTTCTGCTGGAGATTCTTAAAGAAGGAAGGAGTTAATCAGGTAACTTTTAAAACGTATGACTTCCGATGAAGTTCCTTTTTTTGTAAGGTAGGGATAAATCATGGCGTAGAAGTTTTTTTGTTTTAGTATTATTCAAATTAAATCAAATTGCTTCTTGTTGCGAATGCGGAAAGGCGGTTCAGTTCGGGAGGTTCAATCAAGGAGGGGAGATTCTCATTTTTAAGGAGAGTCTGCACTAAAAATAGCCTAATACATCACCCTGCCAGTTTACCCCCTGTTTGCATAACATGGGTTTTCTTTTACCTGCGTAAGGGCTATTTAGCAGACTTTGGAGACGTTTTTAGGCTTCCCACAACCGATGCCCTCTTAACCCTTTAAATAGCTTTTTATACCTTTGGACAGTCAAAAATGGATTCGTCCAAGTTCTTTTCTATAAAATCAATTATTAACTGTAAATCTTGGGGATTGAAGTTCGAAGTGTAGACCTCCTTTCCCGCAGAAGTAACTTAACCCCCGCAATTGCGGGGGTTAAGTGTATAATTTGTCTTTAGCTTTGAGAAAATACAACATGAAGTTCAACGTACTAAGCATTATTCTGGGCGCAGTTTGCCTGCTGGCTTCATGCTCAGGGGATACGAAAGAGGGTGCAGACACCGTGCCCGGGTCAATCATAGATTCAACACATGCTGAAACCGGAGAGCCCTGGACCACAGAACAGCTGATCTCTCCTAAGGCTCTCGCAGAGTCCGTTCAGGGCGGCAACGCTCAGATGCCGGTGATTTTCAGCATTGGACCATCCGGCCTCATTAAGTACGCAATTGAGATCGGTCCGGCTCAGGACGAGGAAAACCTTCTGAAACTGAAGTCAGAATTGACAAAAATTCCCAAGGATACTCAAGTGGTAATTTACTGCGGATGCTGCCCCTTCGCAGACTGCCCCAACATCCGGCCCTCATTTAAACTCCTCAATGAAATGGGATTCACGAATCACCGCCTGCTGGATATTCCCCAAAACCTGAAAGTTAACTGGATAGATAAGGGATATCCAATGGCGGAGTAAGTTATCTTACCTGCACTTCCTTAATGGATAGGCGTACAAAGAGAAGAAGTCTTTGCTGCGGTTTGAGATGAGTGATAGGTGGATTGGTCTTATATTAATCATTAAATGTTTCCGGTGCCTGTTCCATTTCCTGAGCTGTTTGATTTTGCTTGGCAAGTGTCCATCCGTCTGTGGCAGTTGTTTCCAGCCAGTTTTTACCGGACTTTCTGAAAACCTGAACGGAGAGTCCGTACACATCCCTGAACCCGGCTTCGAGTTCACCTACGGTCATTTCCGGTGAAACGGTCAGTGTCCCTTTATTATGCTGAATACGACATTCCCCAAGTGTTTTTGAATCGGAATTCATCAGTTTTTTCGGCGAGGGAGCACCCTCCTTATGCGGTTTGCTAAAGAATTCCAGTTTCAGACAAGGAAACACTTCCTGGAATTCCTCCTTAATCGCATGAATCTTTCGATGATCGTTAATGGTGATTTTCATAGTGGATTATTTGACTCAAAATTCGGCATCAAAGGCATTGAAGATGAATGACTCCGGTCAAGTAACCGAATGACTTTTCTCAGTATATAATTTTTACCTTTGCCGCCTGTGGAGAAAATATTTCCCAATAGAAAGGCCCTTCTTCTGGTGGTGGTTGCCTCTTTAGGCTATTTCGTGGATATCTACGATTTGGTTTTGTTCAATGTAGTGAAACGGGAAAGCCTGGAGTATATACGGGCATTGAAGGGCCTTGATTTTGTCGTCAAAGAAGAGGGGATTTTTCTGTTTAATATGCAGATGTTCGGTATGCTGGCGGGAGGAATTCTCTGGGGTATATGGGGAGATAAAAAAGGGCGCATATCGGTACTCTTTGGTTCTATTCTGCTGTACTCGGCTGCCAACATCGCAAATGCTTTTACATTCGACCTGACTTCCTATGCGGTGGTCCGCTTTATCGCGGGAATCGGTTTAGCCGGCGAACTGGGTGCCGGAATTACATTGGTGGCAGAAACCTTACACAAAGAAAAAAGAGGCTATGGTACGATGATCATTGTAACCTTTGGCGCTTTAGGTGCTGTTCTGGCGTCACAGGTGGCTGATAAGGGTGCATGGTTTGCCGGTATTTTTCAGAACATTACGGGTTTCGCCATTCAAAACTGGCAGGTAGCGTATCTGGTCGGCGGCGGACTCGGACTGCTTTTACTTATCCTTCGTATTGGTACGCTTGAATCCGGCATGTTCCATAGTATGAAGCAGAGCAGCGTCAGAAAAGGTGATATACGGATACTTTTTAACAACAGAAAGCGCTTTCAAAAATATCTGAAATGTATTCTTATTGGTCTTCCCATCTGGTACACGATCGGTGTATTAATCGCTTTGTCGGAAGATTATTTTTCAAAGGAATTCGGAATTGAAGGAATTAAAAACGGAACAGCGATTATGTATGCCTACATTGGATTGTCTGTAGGAGATTTGCTGTCTGGAATGATCAGTCAGTTTCTGCGGAGCCGGAAGAAAGTGGTTTACATTTACCTTGTGTTATCGCTGCTGCTAATCCTTGTCTTTCTTTTCGGAATGAATGGTGCTTCCACGTCCGTGTATTACCTGATGTGTTTTCTGCTGGGAACTGCAACAGGATATTGGGCGATATTCGTCACGATTTCTTCGGAGCAGTTTGGCACAAACATCCGCTCTACCGTTACGAACACTGTTCCCAACTTTGTACGCGGATCCGTTCCTCCGATTACCAATGCGTTTAAATACCTGGTTATACCTGTTGGAACGGTATCTTCTGCACTCATCGTGGGCGCGGTTTGTCTGGCGCTGGCTTTTTGGGCCACCTGGTCCATTAAAGAATCTTTTTCGGAAGATCTGGATTATGTGGAGGAATGCTAAATCTTCATTTTAACTTTTAAGCGTAACTTTACAGGAAGAATTTCACGAAAAACCGAATCGTTTACAATGAAGGGAACTGTCAGATTAACCATACTGTTCATTAGTGGATTGCTTCTGATCGTTACGCTGAGCACCTGTACAAAGGATGTGGGTCCGTCAGCCGCCATGGCCTGTTCCAGTCTTTCTCATGAATGGACCGCTGACGTACAGCCCCTGATCAATACTTATTGTGCTACCCCGGCCTGTCACGACGCCAGTTTCAGTTCCGCCAACTATTTGGACTATACAGGAGTTAATGCCTCTGTTCTGTCCGGTTCTTTGCAAGAAAGATTATTTGAATTGGGAAACATGCCTCCTGCCAGTTCACCGCAACTTCCGGTAGCTGATCAGCAGCGAATTCGCTGCTGGATAGAGGCAGGAGCCCTGGAAAATTAATGTATGGGCGTTACGGTGGTTATTGGTGCATCTGAAGATCCTTCCCGTTATTCGTGGAAAGCAGTTACACGTCTCGCTGCTGCGGGGGAAGTCGTTTACCCCTTAGGAATTAAAAATGGTGTCATATCCGGGTTAACTATTCATACGGATCGTCCGCGCCCTGAAAAAGTAGACACGGTAAGCCTCTATATATCCCCGCGGCATTTGCCGGAATGGGAGGATTATATCTTGTCTCTGAAGCCTAAACGCCTCATTTTCAATCCTGGAACGGAGGAGGCGGGATTCAGGGAGATTGCCAGGAAAGCCGGAATTGAGGTACTGGAAGCCTGTACCCTCGTTATGCTTTCAGTCGGGAATTACTGAACAAATTTGGAAGTTTGAACAAAAGGGCTATATATTTGCCGAATGAAAATGAACAAGAATAACTGGTGGTGGCTGTCAACTCATAGTTGAGCAGCTCTGTCGTTATTAAACTATATCACGCCCGCTGTTCTTTACAGCGGGCTTTTTTTTTGAGAAAAATGGAAATGAAATACAATGTAAAAATACACCGCCAGTTGGCAGATACTCTTACCCCGGTGGGTCTTTACCTTCTTTTGAGGGATAAATACCGCCGCACATTGTTGTTTGAGAGTTCGGATTATCATGGTGAAGAGAACAGCTTTTCATATATCTGTTGTGAGCCACTGACAGAATTTGTCTTCACAGGCCGGGAGGCAATTCTCCGGCAGCAGAGTGAAATTCACAAAACAACTGTGATTGATTTTAAACATGCCCTAAAAGAATACATGGGCATGCACCTACAATCCGGAGCGGAAGCCTCACCGGTGAATGGCATCTACGGATATATTTCTTATGAGGCAGCAGCCTGTTTTGACTCTTCTCTGAAGTTCAGGGAAAAGCCTGGCACAGGAATACCATTGGCGCAGTATGCTTTTTACCGGTTTGTTATCGGGATCAATCATTTTAACAGTGAATTATTTGTTGTTGAAAATATTCCGGAGGGAGCTTCTTCTCAGATGGAAGCTTTTATCGCTGATCTTAACCCGCGCTATGTCCCGGAATTTCCTTTTTCAGTAAACGATGAGGTGCTTCCTTCCATGCCGGATGAAGCTTACCGGAACATGGTTTCCGCAGGAAAACGGGAATGCCGTCAGGGAAATGTTTTTCAGGTGGTTTTATCCAGACAATTCAGCGTACCTTTTTCCGGTGATGAGTTCAATGTGTACCGGGCCTTGAGAAACATTAATCCTTCACCCTATCTGTTCTATTATGACGGAGGTGATTTTCGCATCTTCGGCTCTTCGCCGGAAGCGCAGTTAGTGGTAAAGGAGAAGAAAGCGTATATCTTTCCGATCGCAGGAACATTTCGCCGTACTGGAAATGCAGTTGTTGATATGAAAAGAGCAGAGGAATTAAAAGCGGATCCTAAGGAGAATGCGGAGCATATGATGCTGGTTGATCTTGCCCGTAATGACCTGTCTGTATGCTGTAACGGGGTGAGCGTGGAAAGTCTGGCAGAGATACAGTTTTATTCGCATGTGATTCATATGGTATCGAAAGTGAGCGGGAAGCTCAGAGATTTTGTTCACTCCGTGGATGTACTGGCCGCTACCTTTCCGGCAGGAACACTCTCGGGAGCGCCTAAATTCAGAGCGATGCAATTAATCGATGAGCTGGAGACAGAAAAAAGAGAATATTACGGCGGGGCCTTAGGATTCCTTGGATTTAACGGTGAGGTCAATAAATGTATTATCATTCGTTCGTTCCTTTCCCGGAATAATACGTTGTCTTTCAAAGCAGGCGCCGGAATTGTAATAGCCTCCGAAGAAAGCGGTGAACTGGAAGAAGTCAACAACAAGCTTTCCGCCCTGCACAAAGCGCTGAAGGGCTTTGCTGGTAATAAGTACATCCTTACGAACGAACTTCAATCTGCCTGATATGTCAATTCTCGTACTTGATAATTACGATAGTTTTACCTACAACCTGGTGCATTACATTGAGCAGGTAACAGACGAACCTGTGGAAGTATTCCGTAACGATGCCATTTCGGTAGAAGAGACGGGAAGGTTCAGTAAGATACTACTATCACCGGGACCCGGAATCCCTTCGGAGGCAGGAATAATGAAGCGTCTGATCGAGACCTGTGGTGCTACGCACAGCATTTTAGGAGTATGTCTTGGTTTGCAAGCTATTGGTGAAGTTTACGGCGGAAGAATTGTGAATCTGGAGAAAGTTTATCATGGGGTAGCAACCCCCGTGGATGTGCACGGGGATTCTTCTTTATTCAAAGGAATTCCCCACTCTTTTAATGCCGGCCGGTATCATAGTTGGGTGGTGGATTTGAATAGTCTGCCGGAAGAACTGGAGGTAACAGCCACCGACCGTGAGGGCAGGGTGATGTCGCTTTGTCACAAGAAATATAATGTACGGGGCGTACAGTTTCACCCGGAGAGTATCCTGACTGAACACGGATTACAACTTATCAGAAACTGGACTGAAATAGAATGAAAGAAGCTTTAACTACCCTTTTTGCTCATAGAACGCTCAGCCGGGAAGAAGCATGTAATTCACTCACGGCAATCGCTTCCGGGGAGATGAACCAGTCGCGTATGGCTGCTTTCCTGACCGCATATATTATGCGGACTCCGGCAACAGAAGAACTGCAGGGATTCAGATCTGCGTTGTTGAACCTCTGCCTTCCGGCAGATCTTGGAGGTATTCCTGTGATAGATCTCTGCGGAACCGGTGGTGATGGAAAAAACACTTTTAACATTTCTACCCTTGCAGCTTTTGTTGTTGCTGGTGCTGGAGTTAAGGTGGCTAAACACGGGAATTATGGCGTTAGCTCCGTTAGCGGCTCATCCAATGTACTGGAAGCGATGGGCGTGAAATTCACCAATCAAAGTTCTGTCTTGCGGTGTCAGCTGGAAAAAGCAGGCATCTGTTTTCTGCACGCCCCGCTTTTTCACCCGGCGATGAAAAGCATAGGACCCGTAAGGAAAGAGTTGGGAGTCAAAACATTTTTTAATATGCTCGGTCCGCTGGTAAATCCGGCCCGCCCGTATTATCAGTGCACAGGTGTTTACAGCATGGAAATGGCGAGGCTCTACCGCTACATACTTTCAGCGGATGAAGGCACTTTCAATGTCGTGCATACCTATGATGGCTATGATGAGATTTCGCTGACAGGAGCCGTGAAAGTTTTCTCTCGAACCGGAGAAAGAACTTTGTCTCCGGAAGATTTTGGATTTCCAAATTGTAATCCGGGGGCGATCCATGGAGGAGACAGCGTTGCAACGGCCGTTGCCATTTTCCGGAATGTGCTGGAGGGAAGTTGTCCGCAGGAACACCGGAATGTTGTACTCGCCAATGCAGCTCTTGCCATATCAGGGGCTTTGAACAAGGATTATGCTGAGGCACTTGAAATGGCAGTGGAGTCACTTAGCCAGGGAAAAGCACTTAAAGCACTGCAAACATTATTGACCCATGGCTGACATATTGAAAGAGATCATAGATTTTAAAAGGAAAGAGGTTGAAGAACGAAAATCACTCTATCCCGTAAATCTTCTGGAACGCTCAGTCCATTTTCACGCTCCCACGGTAAGTTTGAGTCATTACCTGACGCGAACGGGCTCACACGGAATCATTGCTGAGTTTAAAAGAAAATCACCTTCAGGCGGTGCAATAAATATCCATGCCGACGTAGAACGAACCTCGATCGGATATATGATGGCCGGTGCCAGCGCTCTTTCAATACTGACCGATCAGCACTTCTTCGGCGGATCGAATAAGGACCTCGCATGTGCCAGAAAATACAATTATTGTCCGGTGCTGAGAAAAGATTTCATCATTGATGAGTACCAGGTGTTGGAATCAAGAAGCATCGGATCGGATGCGATTCTTCTTATTGCTTCTGTTTTAAGTCCAACCGAGGTTAAAAAACTTGGAGGTCTTGCCCGTTCATTGGGAATGGAAGTGCTGCTGGAAATTCACAACGAAAAAGAGACCGGCTATGTCTGTGACGAAGTTAACCTGGTGGGAGTAAACAACCGAAATCTGAAGAAGATGAGCGTGTCGTTGGAAGTGTCGGAGTCGCTCATACCCCGGTTGCCTCAGGATAGGCCCCGCATTTCGGAGAGCGGGATCAAGTCGGTGGAGGACGTGATCAGGTTACGAAAGGCGGGTTTTAACGGCTTTCTGATGGGTGAATTCTTTATGAGATTCGGCCGTCCTGAAAAAGCATGCGAACGATTTATTCAAACACTTTCCGAAGCATGAGACTGAAGGTTTGCGGCTTGCGGGATCCGGAAAATATTGAAGCTGTTGCGCAGCTGCGGCCGGATATGATCGGATTTATTTTTTATCGGAATTCTCCACGCTATGCGGGGGAGATGCCCCGCGGAATTTTTACACCCGGCATCATTCGAGTGGGCGTTTTTGTAGATGCGGATCTTTCCGGCATTTTTAAAATCCGCGATTTATACAACCTGGATATGATCCAGCTCCATGGAAATGAATCTCCCGCATTTTGCAGGCAGCTGAAAAAAGAAACCAAAGTAATGAAAGCCATTGCCGTAACCTGTGCCGAAGATATCCGGTGCGCTGCGCAGTTTGAAGGAGAGGTAGATCATCTGCTTTTCGATAACCGATCTGCGCTTTATGGCGGAACGGGAAAAAAGTTCGATCATCTATTGCTGGAGAATTATTCCGGCAATACTCCCTTCTTTCTCAGTGGTGGTATCGGTGAACACGAAGTTACTGGTTACAGGAACTTCTGTCCCTTTCCAATGATGGCCGGATTGGACCTTAACAGCAAATTTGAGATCCGGCCGGGACTCAAGGACATTAAAAGGTTAAAATCTCTGCTCACATGAAAACACAAATGACCGGGAAAGATTATAATGTTGACGAAAATGGTTTTTACGGAGCCTTTGGTGGGGCATTTATTCCGGAAATGTTGCATGCAAATGTGGAGGAACTTTTACGCTTTTATCGAGAGGCCATCGTAGATGATGCCTTTCTCCATGAATTCTATGCCTTGCTGAGAGATTATGTTGGACGGCCTTCGCCGTTATATTACGCTGAGCGCTTGTCGTTTAAGTACGACGCAAAAATTTATCTGAAAAGAGAGGATCTGAACCATACAGGGGCCCATAAGATTAATAACACGTTGGGTCAGATACTGCTGGCACGGAGAATGGGTAAAAAGCGAATCATTGCTGAAACCGGAGCCGGGCAGCACGGAGTTGCAACTGCAACAGTATGTGCTCTCATGAACATGCCCTGTGTTATATATATGGGAGAGACAGATATACGTCGTCAGGCTCCCAATGTGGCCCGCATGAAAATGCTTGGAGCGGAAGTAAGATCCGTTGTCTCCGGAAGTTGTACGCTGAAAGATGCGACCAACGAAGCCATTCGTGATTGGATCAATGATCCTCTGGGCACCTATTATCTCATCGGTTCGGTGGTGGGGCCGCATCCGTATCCGGAGATGGTTGCCCGCTTTCAGAGTGTGATCAGCGAAGAAATAAGGAAGCAGTTGAAAGAAAAGGAGGCCCGGGATGAGCCGGATCATGTGATCGCTTGTGTTGGAGGTGGGAGCAATGCTGCCGGCGCTTTCTTTCATTTCCTGGATTCCGGAAAGGTGCGCCTGCACGGTGTTGAGGCGGCCGGTATGGGACTGGATTCAGGAAAAACGGCTGCCACTCTTGCCAGAGGTGAGCATGGAATTATTCATGGCAGCATGACTATTCTAATGCAGAATGAAGACGGTCAGATCACAGAACCACATTCCATCTCTGCCGGACTTGATTACCCAGGCATCGGCCCCCTGCATGCACACCTTTTTGAAAGTGGCCGGGCAGTGTATCATGCCGTGACTGACAAAGAAGCACTGACAGCCGGATTTGAACTGGCGGCACTGGAGGGTATCATTCCCGCATTGGAAAGTGCACATGCTCTTGCTGCGTTGAAAAAGATAACATTTGGAAAGGGAGAGATAGCTGTGCTGTGTTTATCCGGCAGAGGCGATAAGGATATGGAAACCTATTTAAATCATTCAGCATGAGTCTTTCTGTTTTCTTTACAGCCGGATACCCGCAGTTAAACGATACGCTTCCCTTGCTTTCGTCACTTGAGAAGGAGGGAATAGAGAGGGTAGAAATCGGTATCCCTTTTTCCGACCCTCTGGCTGACGGTCCTGTTATCCAGGAAAGCAGCATGGTGGCGCTGAAGAACGGAATGTCGCTGCGCATCCTTTTTGAACAACTAAAAGAACGCCCCCGGTCTTCTAAAACGAAAATTTACCTGATGGGATACCTGAATCCTGTGCTCCGCTTTGGTATGGAGAATTTTTTAAATGAGTGTTCAGAATGCGGAGTGCGCGGTGTAATTCTTCCCGACCTGCCCCCGGAAATCTATGCTAAGATGTACGCACATATGTTTGAGAAATACAGGCTGAGCTGCATCTTTCTTATTTCACCGCAAACTTCAGACCAGCGAATCCGGTTAGTTGATTCACTCTCGACAGACTTTATTTATGCGGTTTCTGTTTCAGCAACCACCGGAAGAAAGATTGATCCGGCCAACAGAGAGGAGTTTATGAAACGAATCAGTTCGATGGGTTTAAAGAATGAGATCGTAGCAGGATTTGGAATTTCTGACAATGCCGCTTACATGTCGGTGATGCGTTTTCTGGACGGCGCCATTTCGGGAACAGCATTTATTCAGTATATAAAAACACACGGAACAGAAAACATTTCGCCATTCATTCGTCAATTCCAAAACACATGATAATTCAAGTCAAAGTGGGAATAGAGGAGCTGCAACGTAAACGGGTGCTTGAAGCGGTAGCTCTGGCCGGTTACAAAGCGACGGAAGTAAACACGCGTTCGCGCCGTTACCTCGTTTGTATCGGAAAAAAAGAATTCGATATCCGTACGCTGGGGTCTCTTCCGGGGGTAGAGGATGTTCACCGGGTGAGTGATAGCTATAAGTTGGTTTCATCAAAATGGAAAGTGGGTAAATCATCGGTACCTGTGGGCGATGACCTGTTCATCGGTGGCAGTAATTTCGCCATAATGGCCGGGCCTTGCAGCATCGAATCCGAAGAACAGGTGAGAAGCATAGCCCGTCATCTGAAGGATAACAATATCCGGATTATGCGGGGTGGGGTGTTCAAACCGCGTAGTTCTCCATATGCTTTTCGGGGGCTTGGAATTGAAGGATTGAAGATGTTTCATCTCGTGTGCAGAGAATTTGGGCTAAAGCTTATTACAGAGGTGATGCAGGTGAGCCAAATTGCAGAAATGCACGACTATGTTGATATCTACCAGGTGGGCGCCAGAAATTCACAGAATTTTAACCTTCTGGATGAATTGGGTAAGGTAGATAAGCCCGTGTTGTTGAAAAGAGGAATGAGCGGTACTATTGATGAATTGCTTCAATCAGCGGAGTATATTTTTTCTCATGGAAATGAGAAGATCATCCTTTGTGAACGCGGGATCAGAACCTACGAAGAAGCGTATCGAAACACGTTTGATATCAATGCCATTCCGGTGCTGAAAGAAAAGTCCCACCTTCCTGTTATTGCGGACCCGTCGCATGGGATCGGTCTGCGCGATCATGTATCTGCCATTGCTCTGGCCTCCCTGGCTGCTGGTGCTGACGGCGTGATTTATGAGGTACATCCTAGCCCGGAAGAAGCTTTCAGTGATGGTCAGCAAACGCTTAATTTTCCGGAAAGTGCAGAACTGAACCGGAAGCTGGATCTGCTCCGTAAATTTTCCTAACATTGCGAATGCATATTAAAATTGCGGTACTGATTTTCTTCTTTTGCTCCTGCATCCGGCCCGGACGCGACATTGAGAGTTATAAAATACCAGATGCTCCGGATTATTCGAAGGAGTCATGCTGGGCAGCTCTACCCTGGATCAGGGATTCAGCTGATGTGGTACCTCGGAATTCCGGACTTAGCGACGGGCAAAAAAACGCAAAGGTGGATGTGTTCTTTATCCACCCTACCAGTAATTTTTCACGTAAATGCTGGAATCAGGATTTAAAACACAGAGCCACAAATAACCGTACAAATATTGGAAGTATTCTGAATCAAGCTACTGTTTTCAACGGTTCATGTGCAGTGTACGCTCCCCGATACAGACAAGCCACATTGTATAGTTTCGTAGACTTATATGGAAAGCGTAGGTCGGAAAACAAAAATGGTGAGAAGGCAATGGCCCTCGCTTATTCCGATGTCCGGACTGCTTTTATATATTTCCTGGATCATTTTTCAAAAGGAAGACCGTTTATTATTGCTTCTCATTCTCAGGGAACATGGCACGCACGCACACTAATCGGCGAGTTGGTTGAAAAGGATTCAACACTGATGAAACGGCTTGTCGCAGCTTATCTGATCGGAGGAGGAACAGAATGGGGTGCTTTTTCGGTACTTCAGCCCTGCGGGAGAGCTTCTGAAACTGGTTGTTTCGTAAGTTGGAATAGTATGAAGTGGGGAGCGAAAGATCCTTATAATGGAAAGAAAAATCTGATTTGCGTAAATCCTGTTTCGTGGGAAATAAACGGTTCTGCGACGAATAAATCTCATAGCAAAGGGGGCTCGCCATACAAACTGAAGGGCATACATCCTCAGCATGTGTGTGCAGGATGTGGCGACGGTGATGGACTCCTCTTTGTCACCAAGCCTCGTAAAGGTAACTATATGAAGAATGTTCGAAATTATCATACAGCAGATTATAATCTGTTCTGGCTCGACATACGTCTCAATGTAGATTTGAGAGTCCGGGAGTATTTTCTTAAGCAATAACTTTAAGACCAAAGCCTATGAAAAGATACTTATTCCTGCTCCTGTTTTGCAGCGGTTATCTCTTCGCGCAGGTAGGCGTGATTGATCCGTTGCAGGTTCAACACGTATTGCCCGGCTATTCTGTGTTGATAGAATCCTATGCCAAACGCAGTAAACAGCAATTGGATTCTCAGCAAATTTTTATCTCAAGGTATTCTTCCTGTCTGGAACGTTCCTATATGCTGGATAGCCTGCATGCCTTCGCTCTGGATGATTCAATAAAATTTCACCAGGACAATATGGTAGCTTTTCAGCTTCGCTCCGACAAGATCATGAAACAGATGGAGATGGAAATGAGGACGGCTCTCGACAAAGAACTTCAGCTGAGGGTCAGGGAGTTTTGCGAAAAGAACAAACTCGCTGCATTATTTGACCGCAAGGGAATTCTTTACTGTCCGGGTTGCAAGGACTATACCGCCGAGCTGATAAAATTCCTGAAAAAGTAGAGAGCTTAATATCTTGAACGCCAGTACCATTAGCCGCAAATTAGATCTGTTAAGTAATTCAAAATCCTTACCTTTATTGAGTACAGTAAACCAGTCACAATATATACCTAATCATTCATGCGCGCTTCGATCCTGATCCTTCTTATTGCTTTTCACATGGATATCATGTGTCAGACCTGGTATGATATGATGAAAGATCCTTCTGTTAATTTTTACCAGGTACAAAAGGAATTCAATAAATATTTGCTCAAACAGAAAAGAAAACAGCGCAGGGCTGTAAAGCGTGGACAAGCATATGAAGAAGAAATTCCCGGATATACAATGTATAAAAGATGGGAGTGGTTTATGGAGCCACGGGTATTCCCTGACGGCGACCGCACTTCCTTGTACCTGGCCGGCGAGAAAAATCTGGTATTCAACACCACAGCTCGTCAGAATCCGGATGTACAGCAATCCGGCAACTGGACCTTACTGGGACCTGTGAATACTATTCCTTCGAATGGAGGAGGCAGCGGACGGTTGAATGTGGTTCGCATAGATCCTACGAATCCCAATGTGATCTATGTCGGAGCTCCGGCAGGAGGCATGTGGAAGTCTGTCAACGGTGGTCTGACCTGGAATACTAGCACAGATCAGCTGGCTTCTATCGGTGTATCTGAAGTAGTGATAGATTATACGAATCCAGCAATCGTTTACATAGGTACAGGAGACAATGATGCCGGAGATACTTATTCCTGCGGTGTATTGAAGTCGCAGGACGGAGGACAAACCTGGAGCATGACAGGCCTTTCTTTTAATACCACACAGAGCAGCCGAATTACGCGTATGTTAATGCATCCTGTAAATCCGCTCATTCTTTACGCCGGCACCAATAACGGGATCTATAAAACAACGGATGGTGGCGTGAGCTGGTACAAGATATTTTCCAGTGGTGTAAAAGATATGGAATTCAAGCCGGGAGATCCTAACACTATTTATATGGCAACCGCCAGTGCATTCTATAAGTCCAGCAATGGTGGCGTGAATTTCTACCTTGTCTCAGGCGGCCTTCCTGGCAGCGGCTCTACCAGCCGTTTAGCCATCGCTGTAACTCCGGCTGACCCCAATTATGTATATGTGCTCGCTTCCCGTAATTCTAATAATGGTTTTATGGGATTATATCTTTCCACGAATTCCGGAAATTCATTCTCCATTCAGTCGAGCTCTCCCAATGTACTGGGTTGGGCACCAAGCGGGAACGATACGGATGGACAGGGATGGTACACCTTATCTATTGACGCGAGTCCTGTTAACCGCGACGAGATCATAGTGGGTGGAGTAAATATCTGGCGGTCGACCGATGCGGGAAATACCTGGACACTGAATGCTCATTGGTATGGAGGTGGAGGTGCTCCCTATGTGCATGCGGATATTCATGATCTCAGGTATGTGAACGGAACTTCGTTTTATGTAGCCTCTGACGGCGGATTGGCATTCACCAGCAATAGTGGTGGCAGCTTTACAGATCTAAGTGCCGGATTACAGATTGCGCAAATGTACCGCCTGGGTACAGCCGCTACGAATGCCAACATTACCGTTACAGGCTGGCAAGACAACGGCACTAATCTGTATTCTTCCGGAAGCTGGGGACAAATTTACGGGGGTGACGGCATGGAGTGTTTTGTTGACTGGTCCACCGATCAGGTGATGTACTGTGAAACCCAGTATGGCGGTTTTCAGATATCTACAGACGGAGGAAATTCTTTTATGGGTATCGGAGGATTTACCAATGAAGCGGCGCCTTGGGTAACGCCCTGGTGTCAGGATCCTTCGGTTCCCGGAACCATTTATGCCGGACTCAATAATGTGTGGAAGAGTACGGATCAGGGCGCCAGCTGGAATGCAATTTCAAACTTCGGGCCCTTGGGAATCACGGTGCTGAAACTGGCACCTTCTAATAATCAAATCATCTGGGCGGGCAGTCAAAATGTGCTTTATAAGACCACCAACGGGGGATTTACCTGGTCTGTGGTGAATCTTCCTTTTATGGCATTCCTGAACTCTGTGGCTATTGATGCCGGCAATCCCAACAACGTTTGGGTTTGTTTCGGAGGATATTTTGGCGGGCAAAAGGTTTACAAATCAGCAGATGGTGGAACCACGTGGACCAATATCACAGGAACCGGACTTCCTAATGTGAACTGCAACACCATAGTACACCAGACAGGTACAAGCGGGGGAGTATACGTGGGAACAGATGTCGGTGTTTTTTATTATGATGATTTGATTCAGAACTGGTCTTATTTTTCGAACGGCCTGCCGAATGTAATTGTTGACGAACTGGAAATACATTATGGTTCAGGTAAGTTGCGGGCTGCCACCTACGGTCGCGGACTATGGGAAACATCACTCTATAATCCTGCTTCCACTGCGCCGCTTGCCAACTTTACCGCAAATGACCTTGCAGGCTGTCCCGGATTTTCTGTTCAGTTTACCGACATGAGCACAAATAGTCCCACCTCCTGGAATTGGTCCTTTCCGGGAGGCATACCTTCTGTTTCCAACCAGCAAAACCCTGTAGTAGTCTATAATACGCCGGGGTCTTACAATAATGTAAAACTGGTTGCATCCAATGCGAACGGATCCGATTCCCTGACTCGATACAGTTACATTGCGGTTTCGCCCCTCAGCATTCCCACCATTATGCTTACCAATGATGATACAGTGTGCGATAATCAACCGCTTCTTCTCATTTCAAGTGCCGGCGCATCTTACCTCTGGAGCCCGAACAACCAGGTTTCCCATATGATCAGTCCGGCAGCATCCGGAACCTATGCTGTAACCGTAACAGATATGTTTGGCTGCAGTGCAACCTCTGCTCCGGTGGATATTACGATTTTGCCCTTTCCCTCATCGGTAATTACGCAGAACGGAGATACTTTTTGCTCAAGCCCTGCTGTTATGTATCAATGGTACTTGAACGGCAGTCCGGTGAATGGTGCCAATCAGCAATGTTATGTGGTGCAGGCGCCCGGTAATTATTATGTAGTTGTATCAGATTCCAACGGATGTACCGGAACGTCCAATACGCTGATAGGAATAGCGGAGCCCGGCGACGTATTCCCGGCACAGATTTTTCCCAATCCTGCATCAACCGGGTTTATTCTTGCCGGTTTTATGCCGGGTAGCTGCACGGGTGTTCTAAGAATACTGGATATCGTAGGCAGGGAGGTCTATAACAGCGGACAAAACGACCTGAACGCTCAATTTGTCATACAAACAGATGTGAGCGTATTTCATTCCGGCGCCTATCAGGTAGTGCTGGAAACCCCATTCGGAGTCATTTCCAAAGCCTTGATAATCAAGAAATAACACTACTGCTGTAGTCTGACAAATAGGCATTAATTGTCCTGATGGCACAGGTATTGACCATGCACTTCAAATAATCAATAATGAGCGAGAAGTTAACGATCGAAGGCTTTGATTTTAGTGTGAATCAGGACGATGAGCCGGAGTTTATTCCCCTGTTATCTTCGGAAGACGAAGATTCATTTAATGCGGAAGAGGTTCCCTCAGAAATTCCTATCCTGCCATTGAGAAACACGGTGCTGTTTCCGGGAGTAGTTACTCCAATCACCGTTGGCAGAGACAAGTCCATACATTTGGTTAAAGAGGCGTTCAAAAAGGACAAGACCATCGGCGTTTTGGCACAGAAGAACGATACGGTGGAAGATCCGGGTCCGGATGATCTTTTCCAGGTGGGGACAGTAGCCTTTATTCTGAAAATGTTACGGATGCCGGATGGAAATACTACGGTTATTCTACAGGGTAAGAAAAGATTTAAGCTTGATTCTGTAGTACAGACGGATCCTTACCTCAAAGGAAAAATCTCATCATTTCCGGATAAACGTCCCGAAAAAGGGAATAAGGAATTTGAAGCACTTACCGGTTCTCTGCGTGATCTTTCCATGCAGATTATTAAGCAAAGTCCCCATATACCCACCGAAGCAAGCTTTGCAATACGGAATATAGAAAGTCCATCCTTTCTGGTAAACTTCATTTCTTCCAATATGAACGCCGGGGTTTCAGAGAAGCAGGGAATGCTCGAAGTGCCGGATCTGAAGGAACGGGCCACGAAAGTGTTATCACATCTTACCAAAGAGTTGCAGATGCTGGAGTTGAAAAACCAGATCCAGTCAAAAGTGAAGACGGATATTGACAAACAGCAGCGGGAATATTTTCTTCACCAGCAGCTGAAAACCATCCAGGAGGAGTTGGGAGGAAATAGTTTTGAGCAGGAAGTAGAAGAGATGAAGAAGAAAGCAAAGGAGATGAAGTGGTCAAAGGAAGTGGGTGAGGAATTCCATAAGGAGTTGAAGAAGTTGCAGCGGATGAATCCCAATGCGGCAGAATATTCCATTCAGAACAACTATCTTGAGTTAATGCTGGATCTTCCCTGGGGAGAATACACTACGGACAACTTCGATCTCCGGAGGGCTCAGAAGATCCTGGATGAGGACCATTTCGGTTTGGAGAAGGTAAAAGAACGGATTATTGAGCATCTCGCGGTGTTAAAGTTAAAAGGAAACATGAAGTCTCCCATCCTTTGCCTGTACGGTCCTCCGGGCGTTGGAAAAACATCATTGGGAAAATCGATAGCGAAAGCACTGGGGAGAAAATATGTCAGAATGTCTCTGGGAGGACTAAAAGACGAGTCAGAAATCAGAGGGCACCGGAAAACATATATTGGCGCAATGCCGGGACGGATTCTGCAGAATCTGAAGAAATCGAAGTCTTCGAATCCCGTATTTGTTCTTGATGAAATTGATAAAGTGGGAACCGATTTTCATGGAGATCCATCATCTGCCTTACTGGAAGTACTGGACCCTGAGCAGAACAATACATTTTATGATAATTATCTGGAAATGGGTTATGACCTTTCCAAAGTTATGTTCGTGGCCACTGCGAATAATCTTTCTTCCATTCAGCCGGCCTTACGCGACCGGATGGAGATCATAGAAATATCCGGATATACGGTGGAAGAGAAAATGGAAATCGCAAAGCGGCACCTGTTGCCAAAGCAGCGCGAAGAGAATGGCCTGAAAGCGAAGCAGCTGCAGATTTCAGAAAAGGTACTGGAGTACGTGATTGCAAACTATACGCGCGAATCCGGTGTCAGAGGGCTGGAGAAACAAATTGCAAAATTAGCAAGAAATGTTGCGAAGCAGGTTGCTATGAATAAGAAGGAACTCACCAAACTCACGGAGGAGGCTGTCATAAAAATTCTGGGTCCTTCACATGAGCGAGACCGCTACCAGGGGAATGATGTAGCCGGTGTGGTTACCGGCTTGGCCTGGACACCGGTGGGTGGAGATATCCTATTCATTGAATCTTCTCTGAGCAGATCGAAGGGCGGAAAGCTAACCCTTACCGGAAACCTAGGAGAGGTGATGAAAGAAAGTGCGACCCTGGCCATGGAATACCTCAAAGCACATAGTGAACTGATTGGCTTGTCTTCCGCGGTTTTTGAGAACTGGAATGTCCATATCCATGTTCCGGAGGGTGCTACTCCGAAAGATGGACCTTCTGCAGGTATCGCAATACTTACAGCCCTGGCTTCTGTTTTTACACAGAGAAAGGTGAAAAAGAATCTGGCAATGACAGGAGAGATTACCTTGCGAGGAAGGGTTTTGGCTGTAGGAGGGATCAAAGAAAAGATTCTTGCGGCCCGCCGGGCCGGCATTAAGGAGATTGTGCTTTCTGCGGATAACCGGAAAGATGTGGAGGAAATTAAGCAGGAATATCTTAAAGGACTGAGTTTTCATTATGTCAGTGCCATGACCGAAGTGCTCGACATCGCACTGCTTCGTGAAAAGGTAAAGCGACCGATTGAAATATCATTTCCGGAAAAGGCCAATTAAGGTATGACCGGTAAAGAAAGGACGCTCCTTTTTGTTCTGGCCTGTATCAACTTCGCAAGCATTTTGGATTTTATGATCATGATGCCACTGCAGGAGTATCTTGCTCCGGTCTTTCATGTTTCACCGTTCGAGTTTAATTTACTGGTCGCGTCCTATTCTGTTTCTGCATTCGTTTCCTCCTTTTCCGCAACCTTTTTTGCGGACAGGTTCGACCGGAAGAAGCTCTTACTCTTTGCCTTTATCGGATTTTTAACGGGCACACTGGGCTGCGGATTTGCTCCTACTTACGGCTGGATGATGACATCCCGCATTGTGGCAGGATTGTTCGGAGGAATGATATCTGCACAGGTGCAATCCATTGTAGGTGATTTATTCCCTTACGGGAAGAGAGGTAGAGCGATGGGCACATTGATGGGCGCCTTTGCGCTGGCTGCGGTGGTTGGAGTGCCTGCCGGGTTGTGGATCGCGAAAGATTTCGGCTGGCAGATGCCGTTCATCTTTATTGCCGCCTTTGGATTTTTGCTCATTCCATTTATTCTTGCGCTGGTGCCAAACGTAACTTCTCATATTGCAGAAAGGGGTAAAACAGGTGCCATATACGGCGCACTGTTCTCAGACCGGAACATGCAATGGGGATTATTGATGGCCTTTATGCTTGTGCTCGGACATTTTCTGACCATTCCATTTATAGCGCCTTTCCTGGAAGTAAACGTGGGAGTGAGCAAAGAAGAGGTGGCATTGATGTATATGGTAGGAGGATTCTCATCTCTCGTGGCAGCTCCGCTGATCGGTAAGCTGGCGGATAAATTCGGGAAGCATAAGATCTTTGGCGTAACCATGTTTTTGTCTTTTATTCCGGTGATTCTGATGACGCATTTAAAGGTAGTTCCACTTTGGCACGTGTTAGTGATTGCCTCCATGTTTTTCTTTTTCGCAGGTGGAAGGATGATACCGGCCCAAGCGCTTATTTCCTCCCTGGTAAAACCAAATTTGAGAGGAAGTTTTATGAACCTGAACTCTTCTCTTATGCAGTTGGCTACCGGACTCGCAGCCGTCATCGGGGGATTAATCGTTGACAAAACAACAGCCGGCACATATATTCATTTTGAATATACCGGATACCTGTCTGTATTATTCGGCTTACTGAGCTTTCTGCTCGTGATGAGGGTAAAAGCAGTAGATGTATAAATCACCCAATCAGCTGAAGAGCTGTAATGGCGGCTTCAACACCTTTATTTCCGTGTTTGCCGCCCGCCCGCGCCATGGCTTGTTCCATATTTTCCGTCGTGAGTACTCCGAAAATCACCGGTTTGCGGTAGGTTAATCCTACCTGCATAATCCCGGTGGCACAGGCCTGCGCAATAAAATCAAAATGTTTTGTTTCTCCGCGGATGATACAACCCAGGCAGATTACGGCATCTGTTTTCTTTTTAGAAGCAAGGATCATGGCTCCGAAAGGCAGCTCAAATGATCCGGGAACATGGTGCAGCAGGATGTCTTTCTGATTGACACCGTATTTGAGAAGGGTTTGAACAGCTCCTTCCCATAGTGCGGATGTGATTCCCGGGTTCCAGCCGGAGACGACGATGCCGATCTTTTTCCCCTTTCCTCCGGGTACCGATTCAGCAGGGAAGGAGGAAAGATTCTTTTTCTTCGAAAGACGGGTCATGGATAGGCGGGCTGTATCCGTGTGGAATTATTCTATTCCTGCACGGGTCTTCGCGTAAGCGAGGTGCTTGTCAATTTCCTTCCCTTCATTCGAATCCGGGAACTCAAGTTTGATCTGCTCATAGAGATTCACTGCTTCTGCGAATTTGCCGAGATCCTCATACGCTTTGCCTGCCTTCATAAGAGCGATTGGCGTGGTAAGTTCGTTGCGGTCTATATTAGCAGCTTTGATATAAAAATCAATTCCTTCTTCTGTTTTTCCCAGTTCCATGTGTGCATCGCCGAGCAGCGAGTTCACCACAGATCCGGATAAAACACCTTTTGGATCGAACCCGCTCAGTTCTTCTACGGCCTCCTCATACTTTCCCTGCTGAAAATAACATACACCAAGGTAATAATGACAGAGATTTCCGGTTGGAGTGCTACCGTATTTATCCAGTACATCCAGAAATCCCAGATTGGTTCCGTCGCCGTTGATGGCCTTGTTCAGTGAATCCACTGCAAAATATTCCTCGGCCATAAAAACGGCTTCCTCAGCTGCAGCAACATCCGGTTCATAGATCATCTTTCTATACCCAAACCAGATGGCCACCAATGCCACCACACCGCCCAGTATCAGCAGAAGGCTCTTCTTATTACTCTCTACAAACTGCTCGGAGCGGGAAAGTGCACCCTGAATATCAACTACCGGTTCTTCTTTATTATCAGCCATTTAATTGAAATTTTAAGGGTGCGAAAATAGCAATTTTATCCGATCCGGCCTAAAAATCAGCTGGGTGGATATCCTAAGTGCCTGAATTATAAACAATAGCATAATATTAGGGGCTATGTCCTAACTTTGGTGAATGATCCTCCGGGAACTGCATTTGGTGAATTTCCGTAATTACAGCGACCTCTCCATACAGCTGAGTCCCGGGGTGAATTGTTTTACGGGACCGAACGGAGCCGGCAAAACGAATATTCTGGATGCCATTCATTACCTATCCTTTTGTAAGAGTTTTCTACAGCTGACCGACACGCAAAATATCCGTTTTGGAGAGGATTTTTTTATCATTGAAGGAACCTATGACGGGCAGGATGCCGGGGAGAAGATTTTCTGTGGCATTAAAAAAAATCAGAAAAAACAATTCTTGCGTAACAAATCGGAGTATGAAAAACTGGCCGATCATATCGGGTTGATTCCCTTGGTACTGATTGCTCCTCAGGATTCGGAATTATTGCTTGGCGGCGGAGAAGAACGGAGAAAATTCCTCGATTCAGTGATCGCACAGTTTGACAGATTGTATCTGGAAGATCTGGTGACTTACAACAGGATACTCGCGCAGCGTAATGCAGCTTTAAAAAGCATGAACGGAGTTCCGGGAGCAGACCAGGGCATGCTGGAAGTGCTGGATGAGCAGATGATGATTCCCGGCAGGAGAATCTATGAAAAGCGTTGTGCATTTCTGGATCAGTTCCGGCCATTGCTGGCTGATGCATACAGAGCCGTTAGCGGAGGAATAGAAACGGCGGCTGCTGAATTTTCAAGCCGGCTTGACGAATTCTCTTTTCCCGAATTGCTGAAACTTCAGCGTGAAAGGGATATAAGACTCCAATACACTTCTCAGGGTATTCACAGAGATGATGTAGAATTGCTTCTGGATGGCAGGAGCGCTAAAAAATTCGCTTCGCAAGGACAGCAAAAATCACTGCTCATTGCGTTACGTATTGCGCAGTACCGGTTCATCCGTAAAGGCACGGGAAAAACCCCCATCCTTCTGCTTGATGATATTTCGGCAAAACTGGACGATCGCCGCCTGAAACAGCTTATGCTCCTTGTGAATGAGGAATCGTTCGGGCAGATTTTTGTTACAGATACTCATCCGGAACGGGTGAAGGAATTATTCAGAGAGGAACCGGGAATGCTTACGGTATTTAAGGTCGAAAAAGGAATGATTGAAACCGGAGAACATGTCGGAGCATAACGAACATTCGCTGAAAGACTCCATCAAAGCCCTGCTGAAAGCCTATCATCTGGATGACGGGATGCGTGAAGCCCGGGTAAAAGAGTACTGGGCGGAAAACATGGGGAAGGTAATTCTCAAACATACGGTAGAATTAAAACTCAGAAACAGGGTGCTTCACGTATATCTGAATTCATCCGTGGTACGCCAGGAAATTGACATGGCACGTTCTCAGGTTATACGGGGTCTTAATGAACAGCTGGGGGAGGAATGGATCACAGGGATACAATTACATTAACCGGCCTGTTGAGATTCCCGGCAAAGTAATTGAGCTTCTTCCAGTAACCGGGCGCGCCGGGAACCGCGGATGTTCAGCTTACGCAATAGATCCTCCTTGTCGCACAATTCTCCGGCCAACAGCAGATCGTTTTCCAGCAGAAATTCTTTTTCCTGTTTTTTCAGAGACGTTAAGCAGGTCACAGGATAAAGCCGGTATAAGTCAATCAGGTCTTTTAATCCTTTTCCGGAAGGAAAATCCCATCCCAGCATGTTCAGTCCTGCACAGTGCCCGTACTGTATCGCGTCGGAGGAAAAACGTGTATTCGTTACGGTCCACCCCTGGTAAAATCTTGAATGGCCTTCCGGTTCTTCTTTCCATTTAGCCTCAACATCTTTAAAGCGGGCTTGTATATAGAGCGGAATTTTTACATCACAGATGATCCCCTGGCGGTTGTGAAACTTACACTCTACCATGTAGAGATGGTTGTCCCGTTTTGCAATTACGTCAATCTCATGCTTGACACATTTCCCTTCAATGATTTGTCCGGTAACAGTTTCAAATCCCATCGCTCGCAGTATCTGCGCAACAAATTTCTCGAAAGGGAATCCGGACGGTCCTAATTCCAGAATAGCCCTTTTAAGATTGTATTTTGCGGCCAGGTGGCGGGAACGTTCCCGAAGGATTCGGAAGGCATCACGGTAAATTCGCTTGGTTGAAATTCCGGGATACAGATGGAGCTTCACTTCGGCCACTATGGCATGGACGGAGGCTTCGTCCGCACCTGCTTTACGGAGCGAGGATGCCAGGTGCTTCTCGGAAAATGGCTCCTGTTCCCCGGATGCTTTGGTAATGAGTATTTCAGTCTCCATTTTATTCAGCGTCTGAACTGCAAACAAAGGTATACGTTTCTTATAGTACCTTACCTCATCTTATTTCTGTAACAGGATACGTGTACAGGTGGTACCTGTTTTGAGAAAATACAGGCCATTGTCCAATTCTCCTATATTCAATTCCTGGGTGCCTGACGTAAATTGCATGCGGCGCAGGAGCCGGCCTTCCGGGCCAAAAAGTTCTACGGTGCAACTCTCTTCGCAGGTAACCATAAAAATACCGGTTCCGGGATTCGGATACACGAATACGGGTGCAACAACTTCTGGTGGTTGCTCACCGAGCGTCATATCACCTGTTTTCATTCCGTTACCAAAGCTTGTTACCCATACATGATTAGCATTGTACGGGTTAAAGAATACGCGTTCGGGTTGCTGGAATGGATAATTGCCGACTGCAGTAAATGTTGGATTTGCTGCAGTAATATTATTGCTGATCCACAATCCTTGTCCTTCGGTTGTAAGATAAATCTGAGTGGCAATAAAAGGGTGAAATGTAATACTTGAAACCCGGTCGAATTGTGTTCCGGTCAGTTTTACCCAGCTGCTGCCACGGTTATTCGTACGGTAGAGGCCACCCAAACCGTTCGGAGGTCCTCCCCATCCGCTGAAAACACATACATACCAGGTGTTTTGCAACGGATCATTTGGATCCAGCACAATATCTTTTGTCCAGTAGTACATTCCGGGATCTGAAATATCTGTCCATGTATTCAGTATGGGATCATAAAGAAATGTACCGCTGCAATTCTGAAAAGTTCCGGAACTGTTTCTTCTTCCGGAGTAGGTTGCCACCAGCTTTCCGTCGTTGAGTACCAGCAGTGAGGCGGGATGTTTCTGCGTTCTTGGCGGGGTGGGAAGCAAGGTCCATGTGGAAGTGGAAAGGTTCTGGAGGTCATCGCAACGGTAAACACCCCCCAGCCCGTTCCCTGCGTTATAATGGATTACACTGGCGTATGCACGATTGGGATTATTCGGATCAATAGCAATCCAAAAAACCGGATGTGAGAAAAGATGAAGCAGACTCCAGGAAGCACCATTATTCAGGGAGTAAATAATCTTGCCTTCATTATCCGTATTGTCCAGTGGATTATCCTGGAGCCGGGTACTCTGGTACATGTCATGAATGGAGGAAGTGCCGGCGAAAAGAGTGCTGTTTTGCGGATGCTTAATGATCCGGTACATGCTGTTGGCATTGTGTCCCGTATAATCGAAAGACCAGCTTAACCCTCCGTCCTGGCTCCGTTTTCCACGGATATCTGAATAACAGGCGAACATATTGCTGGCATCTGCCCAGAATACTTGCCAGCAGGTAGTATTCTCGATACCTGCGGAGTGATAATATTGATTGGGTGGAGTGGGAGATCCGGACGGATGCTGATCGCTGACATCCGTGTAGGCCTGTTGCCATTGTGTTCCTCCGTTCGACGTCTTGTGAACAAATCCGAAGTCGCCGAAAATAACATAATTGGGGTCGTTGGATTTAACGGAGATTCCGAACGGACATTCTCCGTAGGACCAGCCCCGGTCGCCGCCCTGTCCGCTCCAGCCGGTGCTGATATTCTGGTTGTTGGCGCAGGTAAAGGTGCGGGTCCAACTACTTCCGGCGTTCACTGTTTTCATGATATTTGGCTCAGCGTTAGAATTACTTCCTGCAAGATAAACGGTGTTAATATCGTTTTCCGCCATTGCAACAAACATGGGATAATCTGTATTAACCACAATACCTGTGTTCTTCGGTATCCAGTTGCCGGAACCGTAATCACAGGAGTATACCCCACGGTAAAAACCCCAGTAATCAGATCCCACCAGTCCTACATAGATATCGTTCACATCGCCGGTTAGGCAGAAGAGCCGTGTAACATTGCCTGATTTTCCTGCGGCAAAGGAAAATATCCGTTCATTTACAGGAAGGCCGGAGAGGCCTGCCAGGTTCCAGGTTCCTCCTCCGTTTACTGATACCAAAACGCCGTCATTGGTGCCGATAAAAATAGTATTTCCATCGAAGAAGGTGCCTCCGATCACATTGCCTGCCCCGGAGAGGGCTGTATGGATCTGGGTAAAAGTACTGCCTCCGTTGGAGGAGAAGTGAATGGATCCATAATAGGCAATAATCACCCGTGCTGCATTATTATAGTCGGCCGAAATATGAAATGTTTCTTCCGATGGATCCGGATTTCCGGGCAAGGGATTCCAGGTTCCGCCTCCGTCTGTACTCTTCATAGGTACGATCTGGTTGTTCGCGTAGGAAACAGAATATCGGTCACCGGCAGCCGTAAAGGCAACCCTGGAATTGTGTCCTCCTATCAATTCCGTAAAATTCACCTGGTCATACGACTGCCCGAAGTTGGTAGTGTGAAATAATTCTCCCATATCGCAGGATACATAATATTCATTGCTGTTGGCAGGGTTGATGCTCAGAGAGAACAACGCCCCACCACCTCCTGTCCCCCTTGACTGCCAAACCAGGGGCTGCGCGTAAAGAAAACAGGGGAGAAGAGGAGCTAGAAGTACGCAGAATAAGTATCTCATAGAAGTTATTTTATATTTTCAATCAATAATTTCAATCCTGTTATTGTCTCTCATCTCCCGGATAAGCTCCAGTACCATTTGCTCATCGAATTCCCGGCATCGTTCCATAACGTCACTTAGTTTCCGTATGCCTTCGCTGTTCAGCTTTTTCAGCCGGTCCTCAATGGTGCGTTGATTTGCCGTATTCCCGGAAGCGGCTTGTTTTTGGCACACATCACATTTACCGCAGTCACGTGTGTCAGTTTCTCCGAAGTATTCCAGGAGCAGGCGGCTTCTGCATCGGGCGCCGGATCGTACATAATGAAGCATGAAATCAAGTCGTGCCCGGGCGCGTTCCTTACGTATACGAAGAAATTCAGGACGTATAGAGAGTTCCTTCGCATCCATCCGGGGAACCAGGAAGGTAATCCTGGGTTCGCCGCTCTGCGGTGTGTAGGCAATCATTTTTTGCCGGTCAAGGTGTTCCAGCATTTTTACTGCCTCAGACCAGGTGATATTGGCCCGGCGTGCGAGAGCTTCTTCACTGATCTTTACAGGAAAATCGAATAATCCACTATATGATCGCAGCAATAATTTCAAAAATTCCGCAGCCCGATGGTCTCCGGCCTGGAATGAATAAATATCGGCACGGGAAGCAATCACCATAGCAGTCGAGGGGTGCAGATAACTTTCGCTGAGTTCTATCCATCCTTCTCTTCGGAAGAGATTCAGGGCATGATATACCATCACGGCGCGGAAACCGAAGCGATTGCAGAATTCTTCGATATGCAATACGAGCTCCAGCCCTTCACCGCTTCCGACAGGGATCTGATAATAATGAGCAAGCGACTGATAAACAGACTGAAGTTCTTCCCTGGAAGGAAAAGAAGATTCAAACTGCTGTTCCAGTTCTAGCAGATCGCCTTTGTTCCATAGCAGCACTGCAACGCTTTCCCGTTCATCACGTCCGGCACGTCCGGCTTCCTGAAAATACCCTTCCGGGTTTTCCGGAACATCAGCATGTATCACAAACCTGACATCCGGTTTGTCGATTCCCATGCCGAAGGCATTTGTACAAACGATCACCCGGGTTCGGTTATGGATCCAGTCTTCCTGCTTTTTTTCCCTGACTGCGGGCTCCAACCCGGCATGATAATGGTCTGCCGTAATTCCCCTCGCTCGAAGGAATGCGGAGCATTCTTCCGTGCGCTTCCGGCTGCGCATATAGATGATTCCTGTGCCTTTGAAATATTCACAAATTCGGAATAAGCGTTCCGGTTTATCTTCTTCCTCCCTCACGCGGTACGTAAGGTTCGCACGTTCAAAGCTCTTCCTGATTATATTGGGCTTGGTAAAGCCAAGTTGATTCATGATATCGGTTACTACCTCTCGTGTGGCCGTTGCAGTCAGCGCCAGTACAGGCACCTGAGGCAGGATATCCCTTATCTCCGCAATCCCGAGATAAGCCGGACGAAAGTCGTATCCCCACTGTGAAATACAATGTGCTTCATCTACGGCCAGTAATTGTACGTTGAGGTGAGGAATACGCTCACGGAAGCGGGCTGTGAACAATCGTTCCGGTGAAACATAAATAAAACGATACTGCCCCTGCACTGCATTCTCGAGTACAACATTCAGCATCCGCCTGTCCATGGAGGAGGTAATAGCAACGGCGGAAATATTTTTCTTCTGCAGGTTTTCCACCTGATCTTTCATTAAGGCAATGAGGGGGGAAATAACAAGGGTGGTTCCTTTCAGCAGCAGGCCCGGAACCTGATAGCAAACGGATTTACCGCCCCCTGTTGGCAGCAGCGCAAGGCAATCGCGGCGTTCAAGCACTTCGCGGATAATTTCCTCCTGAAGCGGACGAAACCGGGGGTATCCCCAATATTGATGCAGTATTTCGGCCGGAACCGGCATGTACCCGAAGATACGTATTTCATAAAAAGCGTCTTTCCTGATTTTCTTTTTATCTTGCCGACGTGAGTCCGCATATTCATTTGATCGCTATCGGGGGTGCGGCGATGCATAATCTGGCACTCGCGCTGCACGAAAAAGGATTCAGGATCACCGGGTCGGATGATGAGATATTTGAACCCTCTCTTTCGCGGCTTAAATCCAGAGGGTTACTCCCTTCTTCCATCGGGTGGGATCCGTCCCGGATATCAGAAGAAATTGATGCGGTCATACTGGGAATGCATGCCCGCGCAGACAATCCTGAATTGCTTCGGGCGAAGGCACTTGGATTGAAGATATTCTCTTATCCGGAATACCTCTATGAGCAAAGCCGTGACAAAAAACGGGTGGTAATTGGCGGCAGCCATGGAAAAACTACTATCACCTCCATGATATTGCACGTGCTTCGTACGCTGCACAAGGATTTTGATTATATGGTGGGCGCACAGGTGGAGGGCTTTCAAACGATGGTACGACTTAGCCGCGAAGCTCCTGTGATCATACTTGAAGGAGACGAGTACCTCTCTTCTCCGATTGATCGCCGCCCGAAATTTCACCTGTACCGTCCCCATCTTGCCATCCTGAGCGGAATCGCGTGGGACCATATCAATGTGTTCCCGACTTTTGGAGAATATGTAGAGCAATTCAGGATGTTTATCCGGACGATAATGCCCGGTGGAACAGTGTATTATTGTGCTAAAGACGAAGAGTTAAATAGGTTGTGTGCGGAATCGTTTCCCGGCATCAAGCTCACCCCATATGGAATACCGGATCATCAGGTGGTGAATGGTGTAACGGTGCTGCGTTCAGGAAAGAATGTCTATCCCCTTCAGGTTTTCGGAGAACACAATCTGATGAATCTGGAGGCTGCTAAAAGAGTTTGCCTTGAGCTTGGAATAGAAGAAGATGCTTTTCTGCATGCCATGTCGGGCTTTAAGGGGGCGGCAAAACGTCTGGAACCTGTTGCGATCACAGAGCGGGCGGTGTTTTATAAGGATTTTGCTCATTCTCCCAGTAAATTAAAAGCAACTGTAACTGCCATGAAAGCACAATGGCCGGATCGTCCGTTGCTGGCCTGCATGGAACTGCACACCTTTTCCTCCTTGAACGAGGCATTTCTTTCAGAGTATAAAAACAGCATGGACGAAGCAGATACTGCTGTTGTTTATTTTAATCCGCATACAATTGAACACAAGAAACTCTCGCCAGTCACTCCGGAGCAGGTGCGCTCGGCCTTCGGACGCAATGATTTAGAGGTTTATACGGAGAGCAGGGCGTTGCTGAAGCGTCTTCGTTCCTGCGGTAAATTCGGAGCAGGCGGAACAACGAATTTACTGATGATGACTTCCGGAAATTTTGACGGAGTGGATTTTGCGGCGCTGGGGAGGGAACTCTTTAGCGCTGTTTGAGCAGGAAGAAAGATATTGCGGCAATAACAGCGCCGATCACTACCTGAAAAACAATATTCTGAACGATACCGCTGATCGTATTCCCCACTTTGGCGTACTCGGTCTTCTGGATGCTTACCATGTCCTCCACCTTCTTCATCGCCCGTTCATTCCCCGGATCAATGGCGAAGGCTTCTATATAATTCTGGATGGCGAGGGAGTAGATCTGTTTATCAAAAGCGCTGTCTCCGGCCGTCAGTACTCTTTCCAGGCGTTTTGCCTTTCCGGCGGAATCCGCAGGTACCTTCACTTCATTCTTTCGTACTTCAATATAGTCGTACATGTCATTCTTCAGGGTTTCCGGATCCCGCATCGACCAAAGAAAAAAGGTAGTGCAGCCATATACGACGGCACCTGCCAGGGAAGTAATGACGCCGGCCCGGATGGCAGATTTGAAATCGAAAGCATTGCCGCTATTTCTCTCTTTATTCACAGCAAGGAAAATGCAAAGAATGGTAACTGTGAGCGGAATGAACTGAAGTACCATAAAAAAGGTAGAAGGCTTCAGGTCAGAAAAATAAATAAAGAGGGAGAGGGCAGAGTTAATACCGCCGGCAATAAGTCCGAATTTGAGAGGACGGTTCATCAGCTATTCATTGAAACGAGGAATTCCTCATTGCTCTTTGTGTTTTTCATGTGATCCCTGATAAAATCCATGGCTTCGATCGGGTTCATATCGGCCAGATGATTACGAAGAACCCAAATACGCTGAAGAATTTCCTTTTTCACCATGAGATCGTCGCGGCGGGTAGAGGAGGAGACAATGTCAATAGCCGGGAATATGCGCTTGTTGGCAAGTTTACGGTCCAGCTGCATTTCTGAATTACCGGTTCCTTTGAATTCCTCAAAAATAACCTCGTCCATTTTGGATCCTGTTTCGGTAAGCGCCGTGGCCAGAATCGTGAGCGACCCTCCCTTCTCAATTTTTCGTGCGGAACCGAAAAACCGCTTCGGTCGGTGGAGGGCGTTGGCATCCACTCCTCCGGAGAGTACTTTTCCTGATGCGGGCTGTACGGTATTATATGCGCGGGCCAAACGGGTAATGGAATCAAGCAGAATCACCACATCGTGTCCGCACTCTACCATGCGCTTAGCCTTTTCTAAAGTGATATTGGCAATCCGAACATGACGGTCTGCAGGTTCGTCAAATGTAGAAGATATCACTTCCGCCTTCACGCTGCGTGCCATATCCGTGACTTCTTCCGGACGCTCGTCGATCAGCAGGATCATCAGGTAGGCTTCCGGGTGATTATCGGCAATCGCGTTTGCCACGTCTTTGAGCAGCACCGTTTTACCGGTTTTAGGCTGTGCTACGATCAGCGCTCGCTGACCCTTCCCAATGGGTGTAAACAGGTCAACGATACGGGTAGAGAAGTTTTCCTGCGGGTGCCCCGTAAGATTGAACTTCTCGTAGGGAAATAAGGGAGTCAGGTGTTCAAAGGGAACACGGTCGCGGACGTACTCCGGACTTCGCCCGTTAATCTGATCCACTCTTACGAGCGGGAAGTATTTCTCACCTTCACGGGGCGGCCGTACTGTTCCTAGTACAGAATCCCCTGTTTTCAAACCAAAAAGCTTAATCTGCGATTGAGATACGTAGATATCGTCCGGCGAACTCAGGTAGTTGTAATCCGCGGAGCGAAGAAATCCATAACCGTCAGGCATCATCTCCAGTACTCCTTCCGCTGATACAATATTGTCAAAATTGTAAGGTTCAGGCTTCTTCTCAAAACGCTGCTGGTTGGAATGCTGATGTTGATGCTGCTGCTGTTGTTGTTGTGGCTTTTGCTCTTGCGCAGAAGTAGTGGTCTGAACAAAAGCCGGAAGTTCGCCTGTTGTGCTGTCTTTTGATGGCTCGGTAATAGCCATTGGCTCTTCCGCTTCTTCGGTTTTTTTGCTCTTAGCAGGTCCGGCCTTGTCAAGTGTTTGCTTTTCAAGAATCTTTGTGATTATCTCACCCTTTTTCATTCCTTCGCTCGATACGCCAAGCTTTTTTGCGATCTCCTTGATCTCGGCAACGAGTTTTCCGTTTAATTCAATGGCATCGTACATAATAAATGGATTGGTTCAGTTTAGTTTACCTGTGATCAGGCGATAAAGCAGGGTCGGGGGGGATAAATCAGGATAGGAAATGTCCGGATCGGACGGAAGGTTATTGCATTAAACTTGTTGAGAAATAATAAGGGGAATGCTATCGGGAAACAAAGATAGGAATATTTTTAATATCCAAACCGCAGAATGGAGGCCGTCAAAAAATTGTCTATCAGGGGGTTAATGCTTTTTTTGGCAGTGATTTCCCTTGCTTTTCCGGGTTCGGGTGAGCTTTCTGTGCTGAAAAAGGAGCTGAATGCTTTGAAAAATGACCCGGAGATGAAGGGCGGCACAATTTCTTTTGCGCTGATGGATATCCGGCAGGATAGTTTTATTCTTGATATGAGCCGGGATCAGTTGATGACACCGGCCAGCGCACTGAAATTGTTTGTATGTGCCGCAGCGTTGGATAAAATGGGCCCTGCTCATCGTTTTAACACCGCTGTTGCGTATTCCGGACAGTTCGATGCGCTGACCGGTGTGCTCACCGGTGATTTGATTATACGCGGAAGCGGTGATCCTACCACCGGCTCCCGCTACCTGAACCCCGGTGGAATTAAGGCGTTACAGAACTGGATCGATCAGGTGACCCGGTTCGGGATCAAAGAGATCACGGGGAAGGTAATTGCTGATGGAAGTGTTTTGGAAGATTCTCTGGCGCCGGCATCCTGGCCGGAGAGCGATGTGGGAAATTATTACGGAGCAGGTGCGGCCGGCCTGAATTATCTGGATAATTCCTACACATTGTTCTTTCAGACTTTTAAAACCGGGACAGCTGCAAAATTTCTTTATGCCGACCCTCTTGTTCCCGGAATGTCTTTCTACTCTGAAGTAACAGCACAAGGTACCAGTGACAAAGCATTTATTTATGGCCGGGAGTATACATATAAGCGGATGATAAGAGGTACCCTTCCTCCGGAGAAAAAACTGTTCGGCGTCCGTGGATCACTACCCGATCCGGCGGAATACCTGGCCTATGTATGTGACTCTCTGTTCCGAAAGGCAGGAATCAAAACTGGCGGGTATGGAACCCACAGAACATGTAAAGTGAATGAACCGGGAAAGGAGATTTTTGTTCACCGCTCCGCACCGCTTGATACGATCGTAATGATTACCCTTAGGGCAAGCCATAACATGTTCGCGGAAGCTTTACTGAAATCGCTTTCTGTAACAAAGGAGCGACAGGGAAGCAGAGTAGGCGGATTGCGGGTAATCAAAGAATGGATGAAGAAAAACGGGATAGATACCGTTGGCTTTTTTCCGCTCGACGGAAGTGGACTCAGTCCCGGGAACCGGGTATCTGCATCTCATTTTTGCCGCATGCTCTCCTCATTCGCGAAATCACCGGCTTACGATGCTATCTTCAAAGGCCTCAAACTCTCTAATGGATCTGTGTATTCAAAGTCAGGTTATATCTCTGGTGTAAGAAGCTATGCCGGCTATGTTCGGTCCGGTTCAGGAAAAACGTACTCCTTTGCGCTGATGATCAATGGTTATGACTTTGCTCCGGGTGTAGCGCGAAAGAAACTGGAAGCGATTCTCGCAGTGCTCGGATCTCTTTGAGAAAAGCAGAATCAGATATGCGTACGAAAAATCAGTTAAGTTTAGCGGGAACCACCAGCTCAAACTCCGGAATCTCTACCCGGAATTGCAGTTTATCTGCCTGCCTTTCCATTATATAATAACCGGACATCTTACCCAATTCTGTCGTAAGATTGGAAGCCGACTCATATTCGTAAATGTCACCCGGCATCAGCACAGGCTGTTGCCCAACCACGCCATCGCCTTCCACTTCTCTCCGTTCGGATGAACTATCAAAGATGAACCAGTGACGGCGGAGTAATTTCACCGTGTATTCGGAATTGTTTTCTATGGTAATCCGGTAGGTAAACAGGAAGTGGCCCTGGTCAGGTTTTGAGTAAAGATCCTGATACTGAGTACGTACTACTATCCGTATTCCTTTGGTAACTGAGGTGACCATTTGCCAAAATTAGGAGTTGGAACTCATATATAAGACCAATTTTAGTGCCCAAAGTTGCTTATTGACAATTAGTAGAAGTATACTTGCTTGAATATCAGTAGTATGACCTAATTAACCTAAAGCCTTCCAGCGAGTCAAAGTTGGAGCCGGGGGACGACCTGTATACAAGGATGATGTATTCATTCTCGGTTTCATAACTGGTGCCATCCACCTTTTCTTCATCCGGAATTTCCGTTCCGGGGTAGAGAAATGCGAACCGAAAGTTATAGTAACCTTGCTTAATGTATATCCGGGTTTTGTACGCTCCTGCAGATTCATCATATTTCAACCGGTATTCAGGTTGGCATTCCCAGTTGGTGAGTTGGCCATAGATATACATATTCCCCTTTTCCGGAAAAGGCGGAGTCTGCAGGGTAATCTCTACAAAAACATAATCTGCTTCCTTTTCGGGCTGTTTAGAAAAGGCAAGATCCGGCATATAACCGCCGTTAAGGTCAGTGTATTCCAGGTAGTGGGTTTTGTTAAGTGGTTTCATTGGGAGTAAGCGGAAGTAGCTTGCGGAGGAATCCGTCATGATTTCCTCCACCCATTCGCTCTTCGAATGGATATTGTTGCAGTTAAAATAACGAAATTCTTTTCCGCCGGGGAATCGCAGGGCTTCATTCAGGCGGAAGGAAAGTTTTTTGTCGAAGTGACTGAATGGCGCAGGAGCGGCTGTTGAACGATTCCAGTTTCTGTTCTTGAGGATAACGATCTTTAATTCAGAGGTAGGGTTTACTACAGGAAGGGAACTGTAGTCCAGGTCAAAATCCAGCTCCTGTTTTTCCCATCGTGAATCCACTTCTGAACTTTGGTTCACTCCTGCGAAACACCATAGTCTGCCGGCGATTACCAGAAAGCGTTTGCTGAGTACCGGATGTTCGGGATCTCCTTCCGGGAATACCTTAACCAGGTAATTTCCGGTTTTGGTGATGCGCAAACTCGCAGAAGGAATAAATTGCTCATAGTGAATGTAGGATTGTAGGGTATTCCTCGACGGGGAGTACTGAAAGATTTGTTCATCGTAGAAACCATCTATATATTCCGATTGCAGAAGAGGCGAGGGTTGCCAGTCGTGCGTGCAATGGATCACTGTATAATAATAATCTTTGTCTTCCCCGCCCAGCAAGTCAAAACTCAGCAGTAGTCTGGCCTGAGGGTCATTCAGCTGCAACAGAGGGAAGCCGGTGGGGTCACTGAATGGGTGAAGCAGGACACTGCGAATATGCGAATCATAAGTAGCATCACTATATGTGAACGGTCTTTTACCGAAATAATCCGCGCTATCTTGTGCTGATAATCCGGCAGCAGTGAATAGTACGACCAGTGCGAAATATGTACTTTTGCTCATGCGTCTGAATGCAAATATACCCAAGGTTTGTGCCATTATTTACGCTACCTGTTTAATGAATGCATGCGGACCCCCGGATACAGGGTCAGGACTATTCGAAACGGATGGATTTTACAATGGAATGGTTTACCATGTTCTGTATCACGACACGCTTCGGCGCGACCTGGCTCAGGAAATAGACAGTATTGTCTGGTCCTATGCGGCCAGTATGTCACCTGATGACACGAACTCGGTGTTATTCAGACTGAACCACAATGATACCACGCTCATACTCACGGAAACCATGATCCGCGCCGTGCGCAATCAGAAAGTAGCGGATAGTATAACCGGCGGATATTTGCCTCTTACTACAGGTGCCCTGAAAGAGCGCTGGGGTTTGAATTACAAAAAACTGAAACCAGGATGGCGGGAGCCCTCCCCGGAGGAACTGGACTCGCTGCTGCGGGAGATGCGAAACAGAGATGTTGCCTTGTATGTGAGGGACTTTACCCCGCGGCAGGTAGGAGAGGAGCAACGGAATGCAGATCAGAAATTCTGGCTGGAAAATATCCGGTTGCGGCGATCCGCTATGATTGATCCCGAAGCATTGTGCCGGGGATTATTGACTGATCTGATTTCAGAGTATCTGGAACTGGAAGGAATTAGTGATTATTCCGTACAGGTAGACAAGGTGATCCGCACTTCCGGACGGATGAAGAACAAACCATGGAAGGTTGGATTCGAACGTCCGGAATTGTCTGACGATATATTTTATGAGAGCACCATTGAGCTGGGAGACGCTTCTGTGGCCACTTCCGGTTTTACGCGTAAAGCAGTATCAACTCCCGGCGGTGATTATCTACCGGTTATCCATCCTTTCACCGGCAAACCGGTTCCGTTTTCTTTTATTTCGTTTTCCGTTATCGCAGAGGATGCTACTTCTGCGGATCTGTATTCACATGCGCTGGCTGGTATGGGAATTGAACAGGCCATGGCCTTTGCGCAAAAGCATGGTTGGGAAATTTATATTGTTGAAAAAACGGAAAGCGGGGATTTCCGTACGCATAGTACATTGAAGAAAAGCCGTAACCGGCAATCCAAGGAATAGATTACAGGGTAATAAGGTGTTTTCTGATGTCGGAAACCTTGCGGGATATTTCCTTCAGCGAAGATTCGTTAACCTCCGTCACCGAAACTCCTTCCCCGACGCTGGATACCGTTTGATCGAAACTGGCTTTCAGGTCGTTCATCGCGTCGAAAAGATCCTTGAAGTTAGGTTCTTTCTCATAACCGGTTAGTAATTCTACCAGATTGTCCAGCAGATATTTCTGCTCGGCAATGGTATTGGCAATTACCTCGTTCGGCTTGGATTCAATGCTGCGGGTGGCAATATAAATGCATTCGATCCATGACCCGCAAAAGATGAACAGTGCGGTATTTTCCCTTTCATTCGAACTTAAAAACGTATCCATTTCCTGTTTGAGCTCAGCAACCAGAAAAGCAAGGGAATCTTTCTTGCCCACGTTATTCCGGAAGCGATGAATATAGCCTTCGGTGTTAAATGCCGTCTTAATTCCGAGCTCGTCGGAAAGGCGTTTGATGGCATCGAGGTAGGCGAGAGCATATTGGGGCTGATCATTCACCACCTGGTAAGCAAGATCCGCCGAATAGATGCCCAGATTAATGGCTTTGGTCTTATGGAGTGTATAATTAGATGCCCGTTTGGGATCATGACAGACTCCGTCGATATAAGGCAGCCCGGAGCTGTGAAAAACAGCGGCCATGGCAAGGGGGGAAGGCAGCGATTTAAAGAAGTATTTCGGATTGCGGTAACCCGTGGAATCATTGAAAGGACCTGCCTGTGCGGTACTGTCTGCGGGACTGTTGGCATTGTCTTCAGATTCTCCGGAACAGGAGGGGAAGATAAACAGGATCAGGATGACGGAAAGTAGAAGGAGATGTCTCATGATGGCAAAGATAAAACAACTATTTCTGCTTCGGCTGGTCAAAAGCAACGAGTTTCTTCCTCCATACAGGAGGCATGTTCATAGGCTGTGACTTGCGGTAGTTGTAGCAAACCAATACGGTACGGGCCTTCGCCACTTCAACTGTTTTACCTCCGCGTTCCACCTGCATACTGTATTCAAGAGTAAAACTTTTTGTTCCAAGGCCGGAACAGCGTGTCCCCACTTTCAGCGCCTCTTTTAAGTAGACCGGTGAGAGATAATCTATGGAAGAATTAGCCAGGATAATGCCTTTTTCATTCCAGTTGATATTAGACCCTACTACCTCTTCGAAGTACGAGATCCGTGCCAGCTCAAGGTAGGTGATGTGATTGGCGTTATTTACATGCCCAAGGGCGTCTATATCCTTGAACCGTATCTGGATAGGCGTGAAATGTTTGTAATCCCTCATGCCTCAAATGTATTGAAATAGCGACTACACTTGCCTTTTCATGGTAAATTCCCGTAATTTACCGGATAACATTTGTGGTATGAAAACAACATTACTCTCCCTTATTGTCCTGTCGGCTACCTTGCCGGCAATATCCGGTGGAATTAACCATAGTTCCGACCGACACGAGGTACGCTATGTTACAAACAATAAAAAGCTTCCTGATCCTGCCTACCAGCAGGTATTGAGGCTCTCGCATGCATGGGAGCAATTCCTTAAATCAGCAGGATCATGGCAGGTACTATTCAATGAAGAAAGTCAGAAACCGCACAAGGCGTACGGGGCTCCCGTGCCGGTGAGCGGTGCTACGGCTGAACTGAGAGCCAAAAGTTTTGTGAACACCTATCTCGCCGGCTATCGTATCAATTGGTCCGATCTGCGGCTTTCATCAGTTCCTGTGGGAGGAGGTTTCGAATTCGTTAATTTTTACCAGTATTATCAAGGAGTGCGTGTGCTCGACAGCCGCCTGCAGGTTAAAATGACGCCTTCCCATGAAGTGGTTGGTTTCGGGATGGACTTGTTTGACATATCGACGTTAAGCATCATCCCATCACTTTCCTCACAGGCCGCTGAAACCGCCGCAAAAACAGGGATTACTCATCAAATTAATTCTTCTTCCGTAACTCCGGACTTGTTTATCCTTCCTGTACCCGGCTATCGTAACTATTCGTATCACCTGGTGTACGAAGTAAATGTTCTGTGTAAGGACGCGGAAAATATTCCTGTTAATTACCGGACCCTGATAGATGCACACAGCGGAAAAGTCCTGTCACGTACCAATATGGTGAAACACGCCGTGTCGGCCAATACGGATGTAAACATGAGCGCAACGGTTTATACAAGTCATGTATATAATCCCAGTTCCTCTGTTCCGCTTGTGAACATGCGCATCAATGTGAACAGCAGCAACCAGTATACCGACCAAACCGGATACCTTGGTCTTACGAACACCACTCCAACTACCGCTACTTTCTACCTGGAAGGTCTTTGGTGCGACGTGAATACAAATAATACAACGCCGTCTTTTTCCGGAACATTGAATCCAGGCGTGAACAATATTTCTTTCAATTCTAACGCCAATATCCGTGAGTTATCAGGATATTATCATGTAAACATGGTGCACGATTACATGAAATCCTGGTTTCCCACATTCCCAAGTATGGACAACCCGCTAACTACGAATATAGATGTAAACGGAAGCTGCAATGCATTTTACAATGGCCCGTCCATTAACTTTTATCAGACAGATGCTACCTGTAACTGTCTTTCCCAGTGTGCCGATGTGGTTTACCATGAATACGGCCATGGCATCAGCGATAAGTTTTATCAATGGCAGAGCGCTTCATTCAATAACGGCGCAATGGGAGAAGGATACAGTGATGTCTGGGGTTGTTCCATTACTCAAAGTCCTCTTCTCGGTGTTGGTTTCTATGTTGCAAACCAGGATCCCATCCGGCGTTACGATCAGGACCTCAAACGTTACCCGGAAGATATTGTCGGAGAGGTTCATGCTGACGGAGAGATCATTGCCGGTGCATGGTGGGATGTATCCCAACTGCTGAACGTTAACTATATGAATAAACTTTTCACCGATACGCATTGGTCATTGGTAACAGGCCCTGACGGCTCGGAAGGTCAGGTTTACTATGATATTCTGGTGGAGGCGCTGCAGGCCGATGATGTTCCCAGCAACGGAGGTGACAACAACATATGTAACGGAACCCCCAATGGTATCCAAATCCTGCAGGGATTTGCCATGCATGGGATCACCCTTATTACCAACGTCAACCTGACGCATTCAGAAGTGCTCACGGCTCCTCCTGCCGCACCCATCGCGGTAAATGTGAATCTGACAAATGCGAATTATATCTGCGGAACAGCAGGCGCAGTCCTTTTCTGGAGAACGGATGATGTATCTCCCTGGAATCAGGTACTGATGACCGGAACTCCACCGGCTATGACGGGTATCATTCCTGCCCAGGCTTCGGGAACCATTGTCCGTTATTATGTAGCCGCTACGGATAACAACAATACAATTGTTGCTAATGTACTTCCGGTAGGAGCAGATGCAACATCCAATCCGAACATCCCTTATTACATATTGGTGGATTATATACGGATCGTGATTGATGATTTTGAAAATTATGATATAAACAATCCCAGCTGGTTTCCGGGTGCTACGGGTGATAATGCTACAACCGGTGTGTGGGAGTTTGCCAATCCGCCTGTTGCCTCTTATCTCACCTGGCCGGATCCGAATAGCATTGTTCAGCCGGGCACACAACACACTTCTCCAGGATCAAAATGTTTTGTGACGGAAAACACAAGCAGTTCCATGGCAGGGGCCGGAGCTGAAGATGTGGACGGAGGCCGTACAACGCTTGAATCACCTCTATATGATTTGTCTTCTTATATGAATCCGGTGGTATCTTACTGGAGATGGTATAGCAATGATCAGGGAGCTACACCGGGAACGGATTACTGGCAAACGCTGGTAAGTAACGACGGCGGTGTGAACTGGGATACCATCGAATATACGAGTGTAGCGGATCACAGTTACCGCCGGTATGCCTTCAAGTTATCCGATGTCAGTAGCCCGTCCTCGCAGGTGGTTTTCCGTTTTATTGCAGAGGATGCAGGGGCAGGATCTCTCATCGAAGCAGCGCTGGATGATCTTGAAATATGGGATCTCACCTCCAGCGGAATGGATGACAATCAGAGTATTGTTGCATTTTACGGCTATCCGAATCCAACGACTGACCAGTTTACTGTTAATTTCATGCTGGCCGGTAGCAGTCAGGTAATTCTTCAGGTTACGGATGCACTGGGAAGAATAGTGCAGGAAATCGCGGCCGGGCACTTGTCCGGCGGAAATCATCAGATTAAAATGGATATGAGTAACCTGGCTTCCGGAGTTTATACGCTGCGTCTTACATCCGGAAACTCGGTACGCACCTTGCGGGTGGCAGTGCAGTAGTTAACGAAGCATACGTACCAGGAGTTCCATGTTTTTACGGTTCTCGGGCATAGTCAGTGACCCGAGAACCTTTTCTTTTTCACGGTTGGTCAGATGCCAGGAAAGGGAAATATTATCTTCCTCGAGATTACGTAATTCAAAATCCAGCACATGCAGGCTGCTGCCGAACCAGTCCTGCATGTACATAAGCAAATCTTCGTGGTTGTAATCCTGCACCGTGAAATGATTCAGGTAAAGGGAGCCCAGAGGTTTTGACAGGCTTTGGGTCAGGCTTTTCCCCTTATTCTCCGTAACCGCCACCATCTTTTTTTTGTCGCGTACCTGAACGATGAGCACACCTGAGGTGTTCTGACGGATCCACTCCCGGAAAGTGTAAAGATACTTGAGCGTAATTTCCGTACCGTAGTTATCCCTGAGTCCGGCATCCATCAGCTCCACACAGGGTTCGGTGGGAAGGCCTGCAACCGGGAAAATATAGGGGAAGGAAGAGTTGACTCGCAGTATGCTCAGCATGCGGGCATTGCCCGGATCCTGACCAGACAGCAGCTTGGAATATTCAACTGAGTTGGGCAGTTTGTTCCATTTCATTTCTTCAGGATCGGGTACGTGGGTAAGGTAAGAGATGCCCTGGGCGGAAATAAGCAACTTTCGGCCGTCGTTAATAATAACCGGACTGAAAACCATCATGGGAATCTCTGCCTTTGCCTCAGCATCTTTGTAGTAGGAGAGGGGAACGTCCAGAATATTGGATGTGTTCTCGTTGAGCTTTTCTTCAAAAGCATATCCCCTGTCTTTCGGTTTCTTCTCTCCGTTAACCACTACGGACCGGATAGGCAGAAACCAGTCGTTGGTGGCAATGGTAAACGCCACAGGATTCAACAGATCCTTGGAGATATTATCATAATAAACGGGGTGGTTACGTGGGATGTGATTCCCTTTGTTTTCCAGATTCACGAGTTCGCGGTAATAGGCCGCGCCGATCATTCCTCCGGAAGAACCTGCAATTAATGTGGTATGACGTGTGAATTTTCCTTTCGTAAGGCTATCTGCTACCTGCATGAGATAGGTGGTCCATAAAGTAGAACGGATACCACCTCCACTGGTGTTGAAGATCACCATTAAGGGTTTCAGGCTGGTATCTCCGCCGGTCACCCTTGCTTTCCAACTTTGCAAAATGGAAAGAGTGTTGCTTCTGTCCGTTTCAAGACTTTCCTTGTCGGTGCCAAGCCGCATCAGTGTTTCATTGTCGTACTGCGCTTTCTGAGCATAATTCAGGCCGTAGATCTCATTCGTACTGTTGAACCACTTGAGTGTAAACATAAAATTGAACAGAAGAAATAATCCCACCATAACAAAGTTTGCCCAACCCCTGAAGAGCGCATACATGGCACCGATTACCATCAGCAACATGGTGAAGAGAAGTAAAATCGAACTTCCGGCAGGTATGGCAAGTACCGGAACTTGATCCAGCCATCCCAGTACGAAAAGCGACACCAGGGCAATACTCACGAATAAAAAGGCGTTTTTATGATTTTGGTGGAAAACCTGGCGCAGGATGCTGCGTTTGTAATGTTTAACGGGGCGTACCAGTTTCCAACGGAAGGGTCCGGACATATACGTTTCCACATACCAGTCGCGAGATTCAGTGATGAGATTGGGATTCCGGACGCCCATTTCTTTGAAGGCCTTCAGTTTTCGTGCAGACGGGACCGGGATGTCTTTGTCATGACGGATACCGAAGAGTTTGTTAATGTCCTTGTTGGTGCGAAAGAAATACAGAAAGGAGCACCCGATGAACAATGCGGCACCCGTGAGGAAGCTCCCGGCAGCGCTCAGAGAATCTCCCCAGCCAATCAGTTCATCGCGGTGCAGAAAAAGAACGATACGTGTAATATAAATAGCGAGAAAGGTGGTGGGAAGAATAAAATTATTCAGACAGTATTTCCAGAAGGGATGGCGTAGGGTTGCAAGGAAAGGAAAGCGGAAAGCATTCATTACGTAGCTGGAAATATTGTAAGCCATGATGAATCCACCGCATGCAAATCCCATGATGAAGTAAGCGAGCATACCGCTTTCTTCGAGGTATTCAGGGTTAAGGAACAAATAGGGTACACCGTATCGTGTACCAAGATGTCCGGTGATGAAGCCGAAAAGAACGGACCAGATAACGAGAAAAACCAGGTTTTTCTTGAAGTTGAGAAGTACCAGACGGAACGGAAATGAGAAAAGCAGCGCCCTTATTACGGGGTGCTTCAGTAAAGCCATACGAAGGCTCCGGATCATATTCCTGCTAACGAAATCTGCACTAAAAGGTTATAGCTTTTCACTGACGATTCTCAGAATTTCATTCTCCTTTTCCTGAACCTTCAGTGCCATTTCGTTCCCTCTTTTCAGAAGATCCGACGCAAAGGCCTTGTCATTCAAGCTTTTCAGATTGATCCGTACATTCATCCACGCTCCCAGCACGGCGGCTCTGGCACAAAGGGCACCCACCGCTGCGTCGGTTATGGAGTTTGGATTTCCCTTTTCAACCATCGTTTTGATCAAATCCAGTGAGGCAATAGCAGCTTCCATGGTACGGAAGGGAACCAGTGTAGCATGCTTTGTTGCTTCCTGTATAACCGCCGAACGTAGCTTCTTTTCTTCGTCGGTACCCTTTGGCAGTGAAAAAGCACTCATAATCTCTTTGAATGAATCAGTGTCTTCATCTACCAGGGAAATTAAACGTTCCTTGATTTCCTGGCCCCTGACCGCCCAATCGGAAAATTCCTCCCAACGATCATCCCACCCGGCTTTATGCGAAGAGAGATTAGCAACCATTGTTCCCAGTGCGGCACCCAGCGCCCCGATATATGCCGCCGATGATCCGCCTCCGGGTGCAGGAGTTTCAGCCGCCGTGGCATCTGCGAAGTCTACCAGACTCATCGAGGCAAGTTTTTGATTACTTCCTTCTGCTAAACGATACTCGATGATGCGCTCCACAGGGTTGAAAGGACCTAACTCATCCAACCCAAGGGATTTAACCGCAATCTTAATGATTTCCCTTTCCGGGATACCCAGAGATCTTCTTTGCTTCTTTAAAAAATATTTTCCTGCATCCAGCATAGCTTTCAGGGGAATAAGCCCCACGAGCTCACTTCCCGTTACGCGCAGGCCGCGCTCTGTTGCCCGTTTGCAAACCTCATCAAAGGCTACATGAACAGGAGTGACATGTATATTGGTCAGATTCATCGAAATCTGCGCTACACCGTATTCTTCAATGTACCATCCAATGGCCTTGACACATTTCAATGAACCGGGAATGATCACAGGCTGACCTGCTTTGTCCTTTACTATTTCTCCTTTTTCGTTCTTTTTGCTGCGTCCCGCCTCTCTCACGTCAAAAGCCACTGCGTTGGCTCGCCGGGTGGAAGTAGTGTTCAGATTAATGTTGTAGGCGATGAGAAAATCACGCGCCCCGATAACCGTAGCACCTCTGCGCGGATCCATTTCGGAGGGGCCAAAATCGGGTTTCCATTCCGGAAGTTTAATCTTTTTGAAAAAGCCTTCGTATTCGCCGGCACGAATCACCGATAAATTATTTCTGCTCTTGTCCGCCTGCGCTGCTTCATACAGGTAAACGGGGATTTGCAGTTCTTTGCCTACACGTTCTGCAAGTGCACGGGCATGCACCGCTGTGTCTTCCATGCTGATATTGGAAACAGGAATGAACGGGCACACGTCCGTTGCGCCCATCCGCGGATGCTCGCCTTTGTGCTTACTCATGTCGATCAACTCTCCGGCCTTTTTTATAGCCCGGAATGCCGCTTCCTTCACAGGCTCCGGTTCACCCACAAATGTAACCACCGTGCGGTGAGTAGCTTTTCCGGGATCAACACCGAGTAGCTTTACACCTTCCACGCTTTCAATGGCGTCAGTTATCTGACGGATAACGTTTATATCTCGTCCTTCCGAGAAATTCGGGACACATTCAATAAGCTGTTTCATAGGTTTTGCCATTTATGATCACCCGGTTAATGAACCGGCTTGCAAATGAATAAGGGATAAATGAAATAGACGGAATAGGATCGGTAATGATAAGATTCGCCCTTTTACCCGGTGTGATGCTGCCGGTTACATCACCGAGATCCATTGCATGGGCCCCGTTTATGGTGCCGGCATTGATGGCTTCCGCAGGCGACAGTCGGTACTGCACGCAGGCCAAGCTGCACATGAAATGCATATTACCGGAGGGAGAGGAGCCGGGATTGTAATCACTCGCGATCGCCAAGCCCAGTCCTGCTTCAATCATCTGCCTGGCTGGAGGTGCGGGCAACTGAAGGAACCACTGTGCGCCGGGCAACAGGGTAGGAATGGTTGTACTTTCAACAAGCCCTTGCATATCTTCATCTGAAATGAATTCGAGGTGATCTACGCTTCGTGCACCTGACCGGATACCTGCCAGTACTCCACCAGTATGACTTAGTTGTTCTGCATGTACCTTGCCTTTTAATCCATGCTTCGCAGCGGCTTCCAGCAATTTCAGTGTGTCGTCAGCAGAGAAATACCCCTTTTCGCAGAAAATGTCGCAGTAGTCGGCCAGTTTCTCACTTCCTATGGCCGGTAGCATTTCGCGGATAATGAGATCCAAATATTTTTCCTTGCTCATGCCTTCCGGAACCGCATGCGCACCAAGAAAGGTAGCACGTACAGAAACAGGTGCGGTTGCTTTTATTCTTGCGATCACACGAAGCATCTTCAGTTCCGCTTCCAGAGAAAGTCCGTATCCGCTTTTGATCTCGATGGCGCCCGTTCCCAGGAGAATCACTTCATTCAACCGTCGCATGGCCGCCTCAAAGAGATCCTGTTCGCTGGCCCCGGCCATTTTACGGGCCGAGTGAAGTATACCGCCTCCTTTTTCGGCGATTTGTGTGTAGCTAAGCCCTGCAATGCGGTCTGCGAATTCGCCCTCCCGCCATCCGGCAAACACCAGATGGGTGTGCGAATCAGCCCAGCAGGGCATTACCGCGCCTTCCCCTGCATCCATTACTTCCAATCCACTCCAGTCGGCTATCCCTGGAAAATCCTCCATATTCCCATAGGCAGAGATCCTACCGTCTTCACAGGCCAGCCAGGCATTTTCTAAAACAGGTAATTTCCCCATCTCTTTCCCTCGCAGAAATGCCGGGGAAGTATCGTGTACGGCAACCAGTTGCCGGATATTCTTAATGAGCAGGCGGGACATCTCTTTTTCAAAGATGAGAAATATTCGCCTTCAAGGATGTCCGAAACGTCAAAACTCCCGGTGAAAAACTACATTTTTATGAACCGGTCCGGCCTTCATATTTTGGTTAAATTTGTTGCATGGCCGGCAGTAGCTTCGGAACCCTCTTTACACTTACCACTTTTGGTGAATCACATGGTCCGGCTATCGGGGGGATTGTTGACGGTTGCCCAGCTGGTCTGGCACTGGACCTAAAGCAGATTCAGAAGGATGTAGACCGCCGCCGCCCTGGTCAATCGAAGATTACAACAAGCCGCAAAGAAGGTGATAAGGTGGAGATCCTTTCGGGGGTTTTCAAGGGAAAAACTACTGGTGCACCCATTGGTTTTATTATCCGTAATCATGACCAGCGCTCCGGAGATTATGATTATTTGCTGGAAGCCTGGCGACCCTCCCATGCAGATTTTACCTATGATTCAAAGTTTGGATTCAGGGATCATACTGGTAGCGGACGTGCTTCAGCACGGGAAACCGCGTGCCGGGTGGTGGGAGGTTCTATTGCAAGGCAGTTGCTTGCGCAGTACGGCATAGCGGTTTATGCTTTTACCTCCCAGGTGGGAAATGTTAAGTTGCTCAAAAAAGCGGATAAACTGGATCTGTCGGTTACCGAGAAGAATCTTGTGCGCTGTCCGGACGAGTTGGTTGCACGGGCCATGCTGGCACGTATTGAAAAAGCTCGCAAATCGGGTGATACCGTAGGCGGAATTATTACTGGGCTGATCACCGGCCTGCCGGCCGGGCTGGGCGAACCTGTATTCGATAAACTGCATGCCGATCTGGGAAAAGCCATCCTTTCTATCAATGCCTGCAAAGGATTTGAGGTCGGCAGTGGTTTTGAAGGTACCAAACTCCCCGGATCAGAACACAACGACGCGTTTTACTTTTCTGCCGGCGAGCAAAAGGTACGAACCCGCACTAACCATTCCGGGGGAGTTCAGGGTGGGATCAGTAACGGGGAGAATGTGATTTTCCGTGCCGCTTTTAAGCCCATCTCCACTATTATGAAGGAGCAGGAAACCCTGAACAAGAGAATGAACAAAATATCGATTTTCGGCAAGGGCCGGCACGACCCATGCGTTCTGCCAAGGGCTGTTCCTGTAGTTGAAGCGATGGCCGCACTGGTAGTGGCAGATCACCTTCTCCGCAATGCCACCTCACGCATTAATGAATAATACTATGAAGAAGAAAAACATTTTCGGAAAGATCATTCGCTGGACCATCCTTATCCTTTTGCTGCTGATCGGGTTTATTGTGGCCTCCCCCTTCCTGTTTAAAGGAAAAATAGTGGAAGTGGTGAAGGAGGAAGCTAACAAGAATCTGAAAGCAAAAGTTGATTTCGGAGATTTTGATTTAACCGTGTTCTCCTCTTTTCCCAATCTGACACTTACGATTAACGATATTTCCGTGGCTAATGCGGAACCCTTTGCAGGAGATACTCTCTTTTCGGTGAAAACCCTTTCGGCTACCATCAATCTCATGAGTGTGCTGTCCGGAGATCAGTATGAGATACGTCAGATACTGCTGGATCATCCCCGCATCAAGGCTACTGTACTGAAGGATGGCACAGCCAGTTACGATATTGCCATCGCTGGTCCGGATACCGGCATAGTAGCCGTTCAGGATACCGGTGCCCCCGCCAGATTTAAGATGAGTCTTAAATCACTTGAAATCGTGAACGCATGGATACGCTACGACGACGCAAGTCTGAATACCACGGCCGCTTTAGATAGTTTCAATTATAAACTTTCCGGCGACTTTACTCAGGATAACTTTGTAATGGAAAATGACATAAGCATAGCTGCCCTTTCCTGCAACTATGAAGGTATTCCGTACTTAAATAAAGTAAGGATGGTGGTGAAAGCAGCCCTGGGGGCAGACATGACAGCCGGCAAATTTACTTTTAAGGAGAATGAACTTGCCCTCAATGAACTGGGGTTTGGAATGGACGGATGGTTTAGTATGCCGGAGAACGGATACGACATGGACCTTTCTTTCAAGTGCAAACAAAGCGAATTCAGAAGCTTTCTTTCCCTGATCCCTGCCGTTTATTCCAAGGATTTTGCCTCGGTTAAAACTTCCGGCGCTCTTGCGTTTAGCGGATTTGCGAAAGGAATGTATACTGAGAATAAACTTCCGGCTTTCGGACTGGACCTGAAAATAGATAATGCCATGTTCCAGTATCCTTCGCTTCCCAAAGCCGTAAACAACATCTTCGTGGATCTTAAGGTGGATAATAAAACCGGCGATCCGGATGCTACCGTAACTGACCTCAGGAAGTTTCATATGGAAATGGCGGGAAATCCTCTGGATATGACAATGCATGTGGAACATCCGGTTTCTGATCCGGGCATAAACGGACAGCTACTCGGTAAGCTGGATCTTAGTACGATTAAAGATGTTATACCCCTCGACAAAGGGGATGAACTTAACGGGCTGATCGATGCGGATGTTAAACTTGCCGGAAGATATTCCAGCATTGAGCAGGAAAAATACGAAGACTTTGAAGCGAAAGGATCAGTGAAGGTGAGCAATATGAATTATTCCACCACCGGGATGCCATCCATGAAGATTAATACAATGACGATGAATTTCTCCCCGAAATTCGTTGCCTTGGAAGGTTTCGATGCTGTAATGGGAGTAAGTGATTATAAAGCAGACGGAAGGATAGAAAATTTTATGCAGTATTTCTTTAAAGACTCCTTGCTGAAAGGCACCTTCAGCCTGCGCTCTTCTCTAATTGATCTCAATGAATTCATGGCAGCTGATTCAACAGCGCCCGCTCCCACCACTGCAGATACTTCCTCCCTCAGCGTCATTGAGGTTCCGGGTAACATTGATTTCGTACTGAATTCGACAATTGGTAAACTGGTGTACGACGATATCAATATGAACAATGTAAAAGGCGCTGTGGTGATCCGCGACAGCAAGGTGTTGCTGAATGATCTGATGATGAATTTGCTGGGAGGCAGTATGAAAATGAATGGCACTTATTCTACGCTGAATCCCCGTGATCCGCAGGTAGACTTCCGGTTGAATATTAAGGATTTTGATATCCCCGAAACCTACAAGTATTTTAATACCGTGCAGAAGCTTGCGCCTATTGCTAAATATACCCAGGGGAAATTCAGCACTGATGTAACGTACACATCTTCACTCGACCAGGCGATGATGCCCATCTGGAATACAATGAAGGGAGAAGGAGTATTGAAGACCAGTAAGGTGCTTGTTTCCGGCTTTGAACCGCTGAATAAACTTGCTGACGCGCTGGGAGGGTTTGACAAATTCAAAAAAGCTGATTTTTCCGACATGACCATTAAGTATGCGTTCAGTGAGGGTAAAGTATCTTATGACAAATTCCCATTCAAATCCGGCAGTGTGAACGGAGAGGTGGAAGGCTCCACAGGCTTTGATCAGGCCATCAATTATAAAATGGGATTTGAAGTGCCGACAAAGGATATGCCTCCCGGTGCGCAGCAACTGGTTGGGAATATGCTTACGAAGGCGAATATGCTCGGAGTTGGTGCCAAATTGCCGGAGAAGGTGAAGCTGAACGCCCTGTTCGGGGGAACCGTAACCCAACCAACCGTTAAAACAGACGTAAAAGACATCGCCGGTAATGTGGTAGAAGATGTTAAGGAAATGGTGAAAGATACCGTGAAAGCACTGGTTAAAGATAAGATAGAGGATGTGAAAAAGGATTTGACTGCGGAAAAAGAGAAAATCATGAAAGACGCGGAGAAGCTGGCCCAGCAGGTTAAAGATGAATCTGCAAAAACAGCAGAACAGGTACGTAAAGAAGGCTATGCCAAAGCAGATGAACTTGAAAAGGCAGCGAAAAATCCGATTGAAAAATTAGCCGCTAAAAAAGCGGCGGAAAAAATGAGAAAGGAAACGGATGAAAAAGCCAATAAAATCATCACTGACGGAAATGCGAAAGCGGATAAGATCATGACCGATGCGAAGGCCAAAGCGGATGCATTGAAGTAGGGGAGCCCCCACGGCTTTTGATTCAGGACGGATTAGGGTTCGGGATACCATAAATTGGCAAAACATTTGATACACTGAGACCGTGAAGAATATATGGATGATAGGGTTTTTATGTATGTTGTGGGCGGCACCGCTCGCAGCGCAGGATGACGGAGAGGAGGATCCGGAGGTGAAAACGGAGACCAAAAAAGGCAAAAAGGAAAAACCCGTTAAAGAGGAAGAGCCGGTAGAGGATGGACAGAAACAGGATGATTGTCCGGAAACCGAAAATGCCAATGCGCTGAAGTATTTTAAAAAATCACAGGACAAGAAGAAATTCGAGTACAAGGAGCGCATGGAATTCCTGAAAAAAGCCATGGAAGAAGATCCGGAGGATGCGAGGATCAATCTTGAGTACGCGCGGCACATTGTGATCACAATGAAAAACCGCGATGCTTCATTTGCTTCCGCCGGTAAGTATTATGAAAAGGTGATCGCCGCCTGCCCAAACCTTCATTCCGACCCGTACTACTATCTTGCCATCATCGCATGGGAGGCAAAAAATTATAAAGACTGTAAGAAGTACTCAAAGTTGTATATGGATTTTAAGTCTGAAGATGAGAAGAAATATGACCAGAAATATGCGCAGTTCATGGTGGATATGAAATCGCTTTATAAATGGTCGGTGGTTTATGATGAGCTTTACGGAAATCCTGTACCGTACGATCCCAACCTTGTAAAAGGGCTTAGTTCTGAGCGGCCGGAATATCTTCCTGTTATCTCTCCGGATAACACTACGGCGCTGTTCACCCGCCAGGTGAAGCCGCAGACAAAAGACGCCGGAGTGGATATAGACAGGATAATTGAGAGGTTCATGGTGAGTAAACGACAGGAAAACGGAGATTTTGACAATGGCAATTGGATGCCGGATCCTTTTAACAGGGGTACCAACGAGGGCGGCGCTACGATGACCATTGATAATAAGACACTGTATTTTACTATTTGTAAAGATGAAGGCGGACCGCAGGCTGAATGCGATATCTGGTATTGTATCAACGTTAAGGGTAAATGGGGTGAAATAAAAAAGGTGCCTAACCTTAACACAAAGGATAAATGGGATTCACAACCTTCTGTTTCTGCAGACGGAAATACCATCTATTTCGCCAGTGACAGACCGGGCGGATTAGGCGGAACAGACATCTGGTACGTACAGCGGGATCAGAACGGCCTATGGGGACAACCTAAAAACTGTGGTCCAAAGATTAATACGAACGGAGATGAGAAAGCACCCTTTATGCATTCTGATTCCTATACCTTGTATTTTTCAAGCGGACCATCTTCTGTTACGCTGGACGGTGGTTGGCCCGGCGTGGGAGGCATGGATATTTATTATTCCAAGATGGATGAAAAGGGTAACTGGATGGAACCTAAAAATATTGGCATCCCGATTAATACAAAAGGCGATGAGGTGGGGTTGATTGTTAGCACCGACGGTCGCCTGGCCTATTTTGCTTCGGATGATCCGCGCCGGACTAAAAATAAATCCATGGGCGGATATGATATTTATGCCTTTGATCTTTATGAGAAGGCACGCCCTGAAAAAGTGGTTTTTCTTGAAGGTGAACTGAAAGGTGATAACGGCAAACCGTTGAAAGACGCGGTAATCGAAATAAAAGATTCCCAAACAAAAAAAACTGTCAAAGCAGTGTATGATACCACCGATGGTAAATACAGGGGTATAATCGCAGATAAGGGAAATGATATTCTTGTTAAAGTGGAAACGCCGAAACATTCCTTTACCAGCACACTGATTTCAAAAAAGGATTCCGTTCAGTCTGACAAACTGATTACCAAAGTGAAGGTACCTGCCCCAAAACCGGTGGTAACCGGAGAGAAATACAGCCTGAGTAATATCTACTATAAGACGGGAAGTGCGGAACTGGACAAAAAATCATTGGTAGTGCTTGAAGAATTTGCAGCCTGGCTGAAAAAAAATCCTAATCTTAAAATCGAAATTCACGGGCATACTGATAACGTGGGAGACAGAAATGATAATATGGCCCTCTCCAAGGACCGCGCCTTCACAGTAATGGAAACGTTGATCTCCTTCGGAGTGAAGAAGGAGCAGATCACAGGTTTTAAAGGCTTCGGACCCGATGCCCCCCTGACCAGCAACGACACCGAAACAGACCGTGCGAAGAATCGCAGGACAGAATTCTTTGTTATAGGAAACTGAGCCGGAGCCAGGCTTGCATTCCGGCCGGCAAATTAGTACCTTTGTTAAACGTCCCTCGCTATTCAAAGCATCCCTCTACTTAAAATATTGAAAATGAAACGATTACTTGTCGCATTAATGATCCTGGCTACAGGCCATGCGGGGTACGGAAAAGAGGTAATGGCGCTGCTCACCTACGCCACATTCAACAGCCCTGCCAACGGGCCTTACATTGAAACCTACCTTACGGTACTGGGAAACACCGTGGAGCAGATCCGGGTAAAGAATACTTCTATGTTCAGAGGTGATGTGGAAGTAAATCTGCTTTTCCGGCAAGGAGATTCCATTCGGGCCTACAGGAAGTATGTGCTGGCCGGACCGGAGACAGCCGATACAAACAAGTGTCCGAATTTTGTGGATGTGCAGCGAATTCCTTTGAAGGAAGGAATTTATAAACTGGAATTCACGATCTCTGATAAAAACAAGAAGAAGGGCCGTTCGTTTTCCGCAGAGGTGGATGTAACGGTTTCGTTCCGTACGGATAAGGTGGTGATTTCAGATGTGGAGTTCGTGGACTCCTATAAAAAGGCAGAAATGGACGGTCCGCTTACGAAAAGTGGGATGGATATAGTGCCTTATGTTTCTAATTTCTTTCCGCCGAATCTTCAAAAGATGGTTTTTTACGCTGAGATATATAATTCCCGCGCAATTCTTGGTGATGGCGAGAAGTTCCTGGTAAATTATCACATCGAAAATTATATGACCGGACAGCGGCTGGCATCGTTCCGGAAGTTCAGTACGATGACCACAGCGGGAGTTAACATTGTGCTTGCCGATATGAATATTACGGATCTTCCCACTGGTAATTACAACCTGGTGATAGAGATGAGAAATAAAATGAATGAGGTGATCACGGAACGCAAAGCTTTTTTTCAGCGCAATAACCCGGGAGCAAAGCTGGATATCCCTGATATTCAAACCGTGAATACCGGGGGAACATTTGTAGAGAAATTTCACAACAAGGATTCACTCATTGAAATTATTCGTTCCCTGCGTCCGGTCTCCGATGAGAACGAAAAACAGTATGCAGACAACCAGATACTGAAGTCTGATGTTTCCACCATGCAACGTTACCTTTATAGTTTTTGGCTTAACCGTTCGCCCATGAATCCGGAAGCTGCTTTCGTCGCTTATCAGAAAGAGGTGGCGCTCGTGAATAAAGTATTCAAAGCAGGAACAATAAAAGGTTATGAGACTGACAGAGGTCGCGTGTACCTGATGTACGGAGCGCCAAACGACCGCACGGTGTCGGAAAATGAACCCAGCACCTATCCCTACGAAATATGGCATTACCACAAATTAAAGGACCAGGTGAATAAAAAATTTGTTTTCTATAACACAGATCTGGCAACAAACAATTATACCTTGCTGCATTCAGATGCAAAGGGCGAGAAATACGATTCACGATGGCAAATGAAACTAAAAGCACGAACTTTCCATTCGGCTGACTTTGATATTGAAAAACCCGGCGTAGATCTCTTTGGTGATAAAACGCAGGAGAACTTCAACAATCCCAAATAGTGCCGAGAGTTGCCGTTGTCATCCTTAATTGGAACGGGAAAGATCTTCTCAAGCAGTTTCTGCCCGGTTTGCTATCCGGGAAACCCGATGGGGTAGAGGTAGTAGTTGCCGATAATAAAAGTACAGACAGTTCCCTGGAGATGCTTCGGGAAGAATTCCCTCAGGTAAGGATTATCGCCAATGAGGAGAATGCAGGTTACGCGGGGGGATACAACCGCGCATTGAAGCAGCTGGATGCTGAATATTTTGTTTTATTAAACTCAGATGTTGAGGTTCAGGGCGACTGGCTGAGTCCTGTTATCGCCGCGATGGATGCGGATAAACGAATTGCTGCAGCCCAACCCAAAGTCAGGAGTTTTTACCGCAGAGAGGAGTTCGAATATGCCGGGGCTGCCGGTGGCTTTATCGATAAATACGGATACCCTTTTTGCCGTGGACGGATATTTAATACGTTCGAAAAAGACGAAGGACAATACGATGACGAGCGGGATATTTTTTGGGCAACGGGAGCTTGTCTTTTTATTCGGTCCACTGCATACCATGAGGTATCAGGTCTGGATGAGGATTTTTTTGCACACATGGAGGAAATAGATCTGTGCTGGCGATTGCGTAACCGGGGTTACAGGGTAGTATATGTTCCGGGATCAACGGTTTATCACATGGGCGGCGGAACATTGAACAAGGTGAATCCGGAAAAGACGTTTTTAAATTTCCGAAACAACCTGGTGCTCTTATGCAAGAATCACGCTCCTGAATATTTCTTTCCTAAGATGCTGATCCGAATGAGCATGGACGGCATCGCGGCCTTCAAATTTCTGGCAGATGGAGGACCGGCCCACTTTTGGGCTGTGGCACGCGCACATTTTAGTTTCTATTCCCGGTTATCTTCATGTCTTGTCAAACGTGCTTCAGAAAAAGCACAGATTAAATCCTATGCACGAGGCGGTATTTATGACCGCAGTCTTGTGTGGGATTACTTTGTTAAAGGTAAGACCCGGTTCCTGGATCTAAACATTCAGGCTTTTCTCTCCGAAAAATAACGGATTGCAAGGCGGTAGGATTCAATTCCGAATCCCGAAATGCTTCCCGCGCATCGTGCACCGAGATAGGATACATGCCGGTAATCTTCTCTTGAGAAAATATTGGACAAGTGTACCTCCACGGCCGGTATTTTCACGGAGGCAATGGCATCTGCAATAGCTACAGACGTGTGCGTATAGGCGCCCGCGTTGATAATGATACCGTCGTATTTTCCATCAGCCTGCTGTATCGCTGTTACAAGATCTCCTTCAATATTACTTTGCACATGATCCAGCAGGTGAGCGGTAAATTCCTGCCGGAGTCCGGCCAGTAACTCGTCCAGAGTCAGGTGGCCGTAAATCCCCGGCTCTCGTTTTCCAAGCATATTCAGGTTTGGACCGGAGAGGATGAGAAGTTTCATGGCGTAAAGATAGGGGGATATAGATATCGGCACACATAGATAATGTGAGAAACGCTAACCTAAAATGGATGTTTTGTACTTTCGTTGCATGAATTGGTCTCCTGAGATCTCCGGTTTTACTTCCTGGTTACGTCTGGAACGGTCCTTATCGGGTCATTCAGTAGAGTCCTATGTACACGACGTGAATCTGCTTGTTCGTTTCATGGAATTAAGGGGTTATGATTTATCTCCGGCAAGTCTTAGTTTAGCAAATGTTGAGGAATTTCTGGCATGGATCACAGAGATTGGGATGAGTGCTTCATCGCAAGCACGGATTTTATCTGGTATTCGTTCATTTTACAGGTTTCTTATTCAGGAAGGTATAGTGAAGGAGGATCCTACAGATTTGATTGAAGCACCGAAACAAAGCAGGTTGTTGCCGGACACCTTATCAGTGGAGGAGATAGACCGGATGATCGGTGCGGTTGATCTGTCGGCCCAGGGCGGTACGCGTGACCGTGCCATACTGGAGACCTTGTATTCCTGCGGGTTGCGGGTATCGGAACTGGTACAGTTGCCGATCAGTCGTATCAGCAGAGAAGGATTTGTGCGGATAATTGGGAAAGGTGATAAAGAAAGGCTGGTTCCGATTGGCAGCAGGGCGGAGGAGTACATCAGACTATACATGGAGAGCGATCGTTTGCGCAGGGGCGTAAAGCCGGGGCATGAGGACACCTTGTTTTTAAACAGGTTCGGCGCAGCAATGAGTCGTGTTTCTGTTTTTAAAATTGTTAAGTTGACTGCCGCGATGGCCGGTATCCGGAAAACCATCAGCCCGCATTCCTTGCGTCATAGCTTTGCCACCCATCTGGTAGAGGGAGGAGCGAACCTCCGGGCGGTACAGGAGATGCTGGGTCATGAGTCAATTACAACTACGGAAATATACACTCATCTCGACCGCAAATTCTTAGCCGATACTATACGCCGGTTTCATCCTCGTGCCTCATTAAGATAATCCCTGTGAGTATATGAAAACAACTCTTTTAAACGGAGTATTACACAAGCTGCCGGACGACATGAAAAAGATGTTGAGTAAAAGTGCAGAAATCGCTGGACGCTGGAATAATCTTACTCCTATTCAGCGCAATGAGTGGATATGTTGGGTGACGATTGTTAAAAAAGAAGATACCAGAAAACAACATATTGTCAGGATGAAGGAGGAACTGGAAGCAGGTAAACGTACACCCTGCTGCTGGCCAGGATGTCCGCACCGGAGACCAAAGGCCGGGAAGTGGTTTAGGTAGAAGTTTGATTTTTTTATATATTTATTACATTTGTCTTACGATGAAACTATTTAATCGCGGCTTAGTCGGACTTTTCGTGTGGCTAACCGTGATCGTAGTCTTTCCCTCCTGTATGATGGAAAAACGGCTTTATCGGCCGGGGTACTATACGATAAGGAGCAGTTTCCGAAGCGCAAACGATAAGATCAGTGAACCCGGCAGTGTCCGGCGTTCACATGTGAATGCACCCTATGTGAACTCATCTGAAGTAGTCATTAATGAGAAGGGAGAAACGGAAGTCGTCTTCACCAGCCGCGATTCCATAGTCCCAAATGAACAAATCACGGAATCTGTCGTTTCTTGTTCCAGAATTTCATTGTTGAAAGAACATCATCTGAAATATCCTGAGCTATTCCAAACTAGATTAGTGAGGAATAAAATTATACTAACAGGAGCAGAGGGAGAAAAACGCATCCTGCCTAAAGTTTTTATTATTGGCGGCCTCGTATTTTTGATCTTAGGAGTATACTGGCTATTGCGGAATTGAGTGGATGGCCTTTATTGATAGCGGCGGGATTGTTTTTTACAATAGCCGGACTGGCAACACGAAAGAGAAAACCTAAAAAGCCGCAAAACCAGAAAGACCCAGAAAAAACTAAACAAGGAAATCGTGTAGCCGCCTTTGTCGTGGCATTGTTTTTACTAGCCGTGATCCTTATCGTAGAACTAATAATGTTCTTAGTTCTTTCATTAGAATAGCACTTGGCATTTAGATTGTATGGACTCAGTTACGCCCCAATGATTAGCCTGCAAGCTTAACCATTGAAAGCATAATATTCTGATTGAAGAAACTGTTTGACGTTGCCGTAGGAGCATTTCCCGAAAAGTTCTTCGCCCATTTTCGCACGAAACATTCCGTAAAGTATCTTTTCTGGTTTCTCCCGCTCTGTCATATAAAAATCTGTACCGAACATGATCCGTGAACCGCAAGCCGGATCAGCAACCGCTTCCTTTATCTTACCGTGATGTTTAGTATTCCATAGCGAATAGGAAACATCCGTGAATACATTATTCTCCGGGCGGGAGATCATTCGTTTGATGCGATGATACCAGTTGTCGGCTGATGGCTTTTCCATCTCATAAGTTCCCCCGAAATGGGCCAGGCAGAATTTGAGACGAGGATGCTTTTTTAAGAGAATTTCAAAACAATCCGGGTGCATGAAATTATCGCGGAATAATTTCATCGGTGTCTTTGTAAATTCCAGACCAGGATGCGGGTTCAGCCACTCCGTTTTTATCTCACCCTTATAATATACACCGCCACCCTGGTGGCAATGGAAGAGAAGCGGAATTTGCTTTTCAGAAGCCCAGCTGTAAAGATCGTCCAGCTTTTCATCAAATGGAAAAAAGCCAAGCGGAGTGTAGAGCTTCAGTCCGTGAAAACCCTTTCCTTCAATTTGCTTTCGTGCAAACTCCTTCAACTCCTTTCCGCCCGATCGCCGGGGATCAATCGCCAGAAATGGAATCAGCGTATTAGGATACAATTTTTTAAGTTCTGCAACCTCATGGATCTGGGTCAGGTAATTTCGTTTGGCGGTGCCTGCGCCCATGTGATCCATGTCCATAGTGAGTACCACAAATTTTGTTCCTGTGGGATATTGTTTCTGAAGATCTGTAAAGATCAGTTCCTGCCAATCTTCTGAATTATACTTCAGAAATTGCGCCTGTTTTTTCAAAAAATCTACTTCACTTCGCATGAGTAATTCAACCAGTTTTCCGGTAACGCGGTTCGACTGGAGCAATCGGTAAAGCCCGGGATGATTCAGGAAGCGGTCCGGAACGCATTCAAGATTAAATATATGCGTATGACAATTGTAGATGATCATGTTTGGGATTTGATCAGGTTGCGGACCGCCAGTAAGCGTTTCAGAAATTCAAACCAGTAAGGAGCTCCGAAAGACACGGCAATTGTGGTGAACGCCCATCCCATCAAACGAAACGGGGTAATGGTGGATAGGTAAAGCACGAGCACATTCCCATAAAAATTTATCCTGGATTTTTGAACGAACAGCCAACGATCAACTCCGGTTAAATGCTTCCCGGCAAGTTCTTTTACATTTTTAAACTCGTTGTACATGTTCCGAAATTCAAGCGATTGCTTATCCCAGCCGATAGGCAAACTGAGCATTCCTACGGCCCGGTACGTTTCCCGGATACGTTCGATTTGTAGTTTAAGGGAACTGTCAGTTACTGCTCCGGGGGGCTGTGTATAATTTTCCGCTGCCGCCAGCACTGACTGTCTGAGAACAGCGTTATTCCAGAGGTTAACCGACAGGTCTATGGTATCCACGTTCATGAATAAGGTGAGTGCAGCGGACAGGATCAGTATCCGCCATTTTGTTTTTCTCCGGTACCATCCGCTAACACGGTCCATGTATTCGTTGAACCAGCTTTCGGTCTGAGCTTTCAGCAGATCGTACGATCCGTTGGAATTACGCAAAAAGACCATCAGTTTTCCCTTAAGCTGGCTTTCATTCATGCTGTTTAGCCCTGCTTCAAATTCTTTCAGGGGGTCAGCGGTTAATCCGGTATCAACTGAAATGCGGTCGCCTTCTACCTGTGTCCGGAAGGTTCTTGCCTGTGCGGCAATTACATCCGTCAATGCCATGGCAAAGGTTCCGGAGGAGATATAGGAGGGAGGGCGCTTTTGAGAAAACTTTAGTACATCAATGAGGGGATGATCGTAAAGCAATTCCGCATAATTTTTATTCATGGGATCGTTCAGAGCGCGCTGGAGGGCATCCCGCAGAAATTTACCTCGTTTTGAAATCACAGTAGTGATGAATTCTCCCGCTGCGGAAACCATGATGGCCATTAGCAGGAAAACAAAAACCAATCCGATGCCTACCTCAAGAAATTGCGAGTGATTCATATCAGAGGATTCTTCCGTCTTTCATTTTGAGTATACGGTCCGCCCTGGCCGCCAGTTCTTCGTTGTGTGTAACGATCACGAAGGTTTGACCAAGTTTTTCACGAAGCTGGAAGAAAAGATCATGCAATTCACGCGCGTTTACCGAATCGAGATTACCGGAAGGTTCGTCAGCAAATATCACCGATGGATCATTAATAAGCGCACGGGCCACAGCCACCCTTTGCTGCTCACCGCCGGAGAGTTCGGCCGGCTTGTGTTCTGCACGTGCAGTGAGTCCGAGGATTCCCAATAGCTCCTTTGCCTTTGCTTCTGATGCGTGTTTATCCTTTCCTCCGATGAAGGCAGGAATGCAGATGTTTTCAAGGGCGGTAAATTCGGGGAGGAGATGATGAAACTGAAAAACAAAGCCCATATTCCGGTTCCGGAATGCGGCCAGCTTTTTTTCAGGCAGTTTGGAAATATCTTCCTCCTGAAACCGAACGCTTCCCGAATCGGCCTTGTCCAGTGTGCCCAAGATATGGATAAGAGTGGATTTTCCTGCGCCGGAAGCCCCTGTCACTGATACCACTTCCCCCTTATGGATATCAAGATCTACCCCCTGTAAAACACGAAGCGACCCGTAGGATTTGCATATGCCTCTGGCACTGATCATGGATGTAAAAATAACGTTGATTTTCGGATCATCAGGCTTTCCGGCTTATTCTTTTCCTCAGAATATGATTATAGTCCAGGTAATAGGATACTTTAACAGACAGGGTGTTGGTCTGGGGAGATTCGAATGTACGTTCCAGGTAGTCAAAATAAGTTGGAAGCAGAGATGCTGCCAGTTCATCGGAGTAGATGGAATTTTTATAGGATACGGTAAGCATACTTCCCGGTGCAAATTGCCAATAGAACGTAGCGTCAATATTGAATGCCGTGAAGCTGTAATCATTATTCTCTGTATACCAGGGGGCAGGATCCAGCATGCCTTCGTTGTTCAGCATCCAGTATTCCAGGTAATGTCCGGTGGTCCAGTAGTGCCGGCCGGACAGGAAGAATTGCATGTCGTTTTTAAAGGTATATTTAAGGGACAGGCCGTTTGAAATGGTTTTGATATCCCTTGCCCCGAAGATCACATTACCGGCCGAATCGAAATTGGCGAACCCCGGATTATAAGGATCCCTGTTCCAGTTGAAGCTGTAGTTCATCGTAAACCGGTTGCTGAAGCGGAAGCGGGGAGAAAGATGAAATCCTGCGCCGGGTGCAGCCTTAAAATCGTACAGGTTGGCAGGCATGAAGTTCCCAAAATTCCCGCCACCATCAACAGCCAGCTTTTTACGATAATCAGAGCTAAATCCTGCATTTAAAAAGTACCATTCGTAATTTCTCCAGTACATGCCCTCAACACGGGGTTCGTAATAATCATAGGACGAGCCTATGGCCATTGCTCCTCCGGAATAAACTGAAAAATAATTCAGCAATGTTCCGAAAAAGAAGAAGTCAATGCTGCTGTTGGTCATCCTTCCGGTACTCAGGTTATACGCATACTCGTAGCCCAGTTCCTGATTACTTTGCCTGAATACCTTACCTGGTTCAAAGGTCCGGTGGCTGATACCTGTTTCGAAGTTTCCGAAATTTCCGAACTGCTGGTAGCCGAGATCACTGGGGTCGTATTCGCGGCTCATGTAGAGGTAATTGAGATAGGCTTCCCAGTGTCCGCCCTGTTTCCTAAGGCTAAAGTATCCGGCAGGTCCGAATTTCACCTTGGCATAGTTCTTAACCGTATCCGCAGTATAGATCTGTGATGCTCCTCCATTGGCCTCAAAAACCAGCGTGTTCTTCTTGTTTTCGAGTTTGAATCCTACTGCCGTTACATTGGCGTCGTTCCAGGCCGCATCGCGCATCACATTCGTGTTCATGAAATACACATTCGAGTTATTTTTAAGCTGCTGATCGAATACCACAATGTTATAATTAGCAAAAGGTTCAGTCAGCAGCTTCCGGCGGTTACCGGCACTGTCCTCAATAATTGCATTCATCTCGCCGGTAACTGCATTCAGAATTCCGATTCCGAGCTTGCTTTCTGTTCTTCCTGATATCTTAAAAGCGTTGAGCAGATTTGTCCGGTTGGGATTCTTAATGATCTTATCTGTGGGATCAATCATCGAGGAAACAGAATAAAAATAAGTTGGCGTTTTACCAATCCGGCGGGAATAAAACATCATGTTTTTCGAAAACAACTCCGTTCCCTCATTGAAGAATGCCCGATTCTCCCCGTAGGTAATCTCCCGGTAACTCAGGTTTTTAACTTTATTATCACTGGCAACCTGACCAAATTCCGGAAAAAGAATCATATCCAGTGTGAAACTCTCATTGAGCCCATACTTAATGTCGGCACCCGCATTATAACTGTACACATTGGTGTATCCCACACTGCCATCGCTGTTGTACTCCGGATTCGATTCAAAACCCGCCGCCAGATAGGGTGACACAGAAAGGCGTACCGGCGGCTTAATATTTTTAATCCCTGTAATGGTACCCCAGAATTTTTGATACACAGTTTCCCCGTTGGGAATGTAGGCCCATTGCAGGGCTTCTCTGTTCCGTCGTATTTCGCGGTTGATCTGAAAGGCCCATTCCTGCTCCGGTTTATTGGGGAAGCGAATGGCGCTATACGGAATACTTATTTCAGCACACCAGCCTTTGTCTGTGATGCGGACATGACTGTGCCATACGGCATTATAGGTGTAATCACTTAATTTGTTATCACTCTGCAATCCGGAAGCGCTTACCCCGAAAACAAAGGCGTCCTGGCGGGAATTGTAGGTATCAAATTTTACCGAAAATGCATCTGCATTCAAATCCCAGTAGTCACGTGATCCCAATTCACGCAGAATGCTGTCGGGATGCGTATCGTACATATAGGCATAGATGTAAATAGCGTAATCATCGTAAAGCAGACGCACATCGGTTTTCTGCGTTGGTGCAGCTTTGTCAACAGGCAGTTTTTGAATGAAATCAGTGATCGCCTCCGCCTTGCTCCAGCATTCGTCGTTCAGGTCACCGTCTATTTTGGGAGGCTTATCGGTGCGCTGAATAGGATAATGTTTCAGTGTGTCTGCTACCTGCGCTGTCAAAACGAATGAGTACAAAACAGGAATGATGAAGGAAAGCAGATATTTCATTTGTCGCTGTTTCTTGACTTTTCTACGGGATACGAAGTCCAATCACCAATATATCATCCACCTGCTCAAAGTCACCCATCCAAACGCCAAGAGAAGATTCCAGTACCGTGAGCTGATCAGACATGGGCTTATGGGCCGCTGCAAGAACAAGGTCTTTGAAATTCCGTGTCATCAGTTTCTTCCCTTTCTCTCCGCCAAACTGGTCTGCGTAACCATCGGTGTGTAAATAAACGCAGTCACCCTTCTGAAGATCAATCGTATGTGTTTCAAATTCCTGAGTCAGTGAAGTAGTTCCCCCGATCGCATGTTTGGTAGGGCGGAATTCTAACAGCTGTCCGTCCCGGACGATCCACAATGGGCGGTTGGCTCCCGCATATTCCAGTTTCATGGCGGGGGCATCTATCGCCGCCAGGCAAATATCCATCCCGTCTCTCGAAACAGCTTCTTCCTCATCCTGCCGCAATGTATCCTTGATTCCCATATTGACAAGCGAAAGAATATCCCCAGGGCGCGAAATCGAAATATCAAGAATGGCCTGGTTCAGGCGATCAATACTCATCATGCTCATAAACGCCCCCGGAACACCGTGCCCGGTACAATCGGCTGCGGCAATCAGGTGCTTGTTACTTCGTCGAGAATACCAGTAGAAATCTCCGCTCACTACATTACGCGGGCGGTAAAGGATGAAAGAATCAGGAAACGGATCATTGATTTGCTCATTGGCAGGAAGCAGTGCATTCTGCAAATGCCTGGCATAAGAAATACTGTCGTTGATTTCTTTACTCTTTTCCTGAATGATTTCTTTCTGCCGTACCACTTCCGCTGTGCGCTCGTTCACTTTCTCTTCCAGGTGGTTGTACAGGCTCGCATTTTCCAGGGCAATGGCAGCATAGGTGCCCAGTGTTTGCAGAATACTGATATGGTAAGGCGTATAAGCGTGTTTTTTAAAGCTTTGTACCGTAATCACACCAACCACCCGGTTTTCAAGAACCAGGGGAAAGAAGATCAGCGAGTGAGGCATATCGCCACTGACTACCTTGATCTGTTTTACATAATGGTGGTATTCGTTCAGATTGTCGTTTATAAAGATGACTTTCTTGTCTTTGATACATCGAACGGTATAATTGTCGTCATCGTCCATCGGAACCATTACCGGTTCGTATTCATGACCGTTCTCCACCTCGAATTTATATTCCACGGTATTCATCGCCGGATGGTAAATGCGTATTCCGAAACATTCCGCTGGCATCAGCATATTTACATTCTCATAGATCTTGTGAAGGATCACATTGAAGTCAAGGGCGCTGGTGAATTGCTGTCCGATTTCGCTCAGCAGCCTGGTATTCCGGTAATTTTGTTCGATCTCCTCAGTTCTTTTTTTCACTTCGCTTTCTATCGAACGGTAAATACCTGCGTTCTCAAGAGCAATGGCGGTATACACAGCCATGTTCTTTAACAGCATCTGGTCATATTGGGTAAAGGCGTTCTTTTTAAAACTCTGGACAGTAATTACTCCAATGGTCTTATTCTTCGTTTTCAGCGGAAGATAAATGATGCTGAGTGTCTGCTCTCCAACTGCAGGAGTTTTAGCCGAAGTCACATACTGGTTGATCTCCGTGTAAAAATCGTTGATTAAAATATCCTTGTCATCGTTCAGGCATACCACCGCCAGCCGGCCTCTGTCATTAAGGTTGTAGCGCGCTTCCGGTAACTTTTCACCTTTCTCAATGTACCCGGGGAAAACAAGTTGTCCGGCATCCACATCAACGAAGCCGATGCCGAAACCCGCGGCGTCCATGAGGCTGTTCACATTCTCATAAACCGTGTCATTGATTACCTCCACGCTTAAGCTGGAAGTAATCTTACGCCCGATCTCGTTGAGCGTATTTAACGTCTGATGTATGTCTTCTGCTGAACGCATAAGCCGGCCGCAGGCGCAAGTTAATAAAAAAACGTAACGTGTTAAATTTCAGGTTTATAAAGATACTCGATAATATCTTCTCTTGAAGTTTCCTTCCACTCCCCCGGTGACAGATTGCCGAGCGTAATACCCCCTACAGATGTTCTGATAATCCGGAGAGAGGGAAGGTTCAGTGTAGCTGTCATTTTCCGAATCTGCCGGTTTTTTCCCTCTGTAAGTGTTACCCGTATCCATTGCAGTTTCCCAGGGCTTCGGGCCTTTATGGGAAGATCAAGGGAGGTAACGGAAGGTGTTGATTGAAGAAATTCGATGGAATCGAAACGGCAGGGATAGGAGGAACCCTTCAGCCGGATCGTAACAGTGCCGGATAATTTTTCCTTCATTCCTTCATCCGGTTTTCCATCGAGCAATACGAGATAAGTCTTCCGGATTTTTTGTTCCGGCCGGAGTATTGTTGCATTTAACTCAGGGTCATCGGTGAGCAATAAGAGTCCTTCACTGTTCATATCCAGACGACCCACAGGGTACACAGCCTTAGGTAATTTCCTATGTAAATCAGCGAACGAAGGGTTTCCGGCTTCCGGCGTAAACTGCGAAAGCATGCCATAGGGTTTATGTAGCAGAATATACTTCAGGGGGTCTGATTTATATTCCGTAAATTTGTATAAAATTATGGATATGAGTAAGATACTTCTGATTTTTCTGTCTTTTTTGTCTGTTTTGAGTGCTGCACAGGACCGGATAGTTCCGGAACATAAGAATTATGATTGGGCGGAAGAGCCCAAAATTCATACCCTGGGTCCGGAAGAGGAAAAGCAAGGTACAGTGGTTCTTAAAGACAAGCTTATTGTTGAGTACATGTACGACAAGAATGGGAACCCGGTTATGTACCTCACCAGGCACAAAATTATCCGTCTGAATACAGACAAGAGCATCGAAGAAAACAATAAGGTATACATTCCAACAGGAGATGTGTTTGAAGTAATCGGTCTGAAAGCGAGAGCCGTAAGCAAAAGCGGAAAGGTAAAAATGGTAGAGAAAGAAAACATTAAGGACGTTGAAAATTACGAAGACTTGGGTCCCTTCCGCATTTTTGCTTTTGAGGGTATCGAGATCGGGTCGGAAGTGGAATACATCTATACGCTGCATAAGCAACCTGGTTTTTTCGGAACCGAAACGTTTCAGAACGAAAATCTCCGAAAAAATGTGGAGATACTGGTAGTTTCGCCTGATAACCTGAAATTCACTTCCAAGCTGTACAACATTAATCAGGAACCGAAAACGTATGATGAGAACGGGAAGAATTTTATCTATGTGAAAGTAGATTCCGTTCCCGGGCTGAAGGAAGAGCGCTACTCAGCGTACCGAGCCCATTTGCAGCGGCTCGAGTACAAGCTGTCGCGTAATACAGCCAAAACCAATACGGAAATATTTCCCTTTTCAGAGGCAGCGACCCGAATATGGGAAGACCTTGTAGATCTTTCCGGTAGCGCTGAAAAAGAATCGGATGTAAAAAGCAATGTGAAGCGTTCCAGAAAGGCTGTAAAAAAATTCCTGGACACACTCAAATTATCGAAAGGGGCGTCGGTGGAAGAGAAGATCCGGACGGTGGAATCACGCCTAAAATCGTATATTATTATTAAAGAAGGTGCTCCTCCTATGTCGCTGGACAAGATATTTTCGAACCGGTACACCGGGGAGAAGGGAATGCTGCGCCTATTGGCAGAAACGTTTAATCAGATGGAAATTAAATTTGAAATCGTGCTAACCACCGACCGTTTCAAAGCCTTCTTCGACGGGGAGTATGAGACCTGGAACTACCTGGATCATTACCTGATGTATTTCCCTGAAATAGACAACTACCTCGCACCGGGAGAAATGTTCAGTCGCCTTGGATATATTCCTAATGAATGGATGTGTAATGACGGGCTGTTCGTGAAGGGAGTAAAACTCGGGGAAATAGTGATTGGAAGCGGTAAAATCAAATCAATTAAGTGTGCGGATTATAAACTCAGTTATGATAACATTTACGCAAGTATTCTGTTCGAAGAAGACATGACAACCACAAAGGTGCATCTGAAACGTACACTTTCTGGCTTTTCGGCGGGCGGACTTCAGTCGATCTATACGTACATACCCGACGATAAGAAATCAGAAACTACTGACCAATTTCTGAAACTTCTTGGTGAGGACTCTAAACTGACGAATGTGAATATTCAGAATATGGATGAGAAGAGTTCGGGAAGAGAGCCTATTATTATGGAGTGTGATGTGGTGACATCCAATCTGATTGAGAAGGCGGGAACGAAATACATTTTTAAAATAGGTGACGTCATTGGCCCGCAGGCGGAGCTTTATCAGGAAGACAAACGCAAACTTCCTGTGGAAAACGAGTATAACCGCGGTTATTTCAGGGAAATAACCTTCACTATACCGGAAGGCTATACCGTTTCTAATCTGGATGCGCTGAATTTCAATGTAACATGTAAATACAACGATAAGATCTCGGCGGAATTTATCTCCCATTATTCAATTCACGGCAATATCATCAAGATAGAAGTGGAGGAGAATTACCGTGATATTCGCCTGCCGGTGGAGATGTTCGAATCTTTTCGCAAGGTGATCAATGCCGCCGCCGATTTCAATAAGATCACCTTATTCCTTGAGAAGAAATGATCCGCTTCAGCAGGTTCACCCTTCCCAACGGACTTAAAGTGATCCATCACGAGGATCACTCTACACCGCTGGTATGCCTGAATATACTGTACGATGTGGGTGCGCGCGACGAAGATCCCGCTCGTACCGGTTTTGCGCACTTGTTCGAACATCTCATGTTCGGTGGCAGCGTTCACATTCCTTCCTACGACGAGCCCCTGCAGCGGGTAGGGGGGGAGAATAATGCATTCACTACTAACGATCTTACGAATTACTACCTGACGGTACCTGCAAATAATATCGAAACCGGGTACTGGCTCGAATCTGACAGGATGTTATCGCTCGCTTTTTCAGAGAAAAGCCTGGAAGTGCAGAGAAGTGTGGTGATTGAAGAATTCAAGCAGCGTTATCTCAATCAGCCGTACGGAGATGTCTGGCTGCTTCTCAGGCCTCTCGCTTATAAAGTACATCCCTATCAATGGGACACCATAGGAAAGGAGATCCGCCATATCGAAGAGGCGTCCATGGCAGATGTACGACAGTTTTTCGACCGGCATTACCGTCCGAATAATGCCATTCTTGTTACGGCAGGAAACATGAGTGATGGTGAGGCCCGGCGCCTGGCGGAAAAATGGTTTGGGGATCTTCCGAAGGGCGCTGAAAGAAGGAGAAAACTACCCAAAGAACCTGCACAAACAGAAGCCCGTTTTCTGGAAGTTTTCCGTAATGTTCCTGCCAACGCCATTTATAAAGTCTGGCATATGCCGGACCGCCTGCACCCCGACTATCATGCACACGACCTTCTGAGTGATATTTTATCACGTGGTCAGAGTTCCAGATTATTCAACCGGCTGGTGAAGGAGAAAAAAATATTTTCAGAAATCAATGCGTTCATTACAGGAGATGTTGACGAAGGGCTTTTTGTGATCAACGGGAAAATACATGCAGACAAAACACCAGAGGAAGCAGATGCTGCAATTGAAGATGAGATACAGAAACTCGTAGACGATATTGTTCCGGCGCGGGAATTGGAAAAGGTCAGAAACAAAGCCGAATCTACGCTGGTGTTTTCCGAAATGTCTGTTATGAATAAAGCCATGAACCTGGCCATAATGGAATTACTGGGTGATGCCGGAAATGTGAATACCGAAGCGGATAAGTACCGCGCCGTTACAGCAGAGCAGATCAGAAATGTAGCGGAAAGACTGTTTCGTGTCACTAATTGTTCTACCATGTACTACCGCGTGAGGAAATGAAAAAAGACAGAACAAAAGCGCCGCCACGAAAGCCTGTAGGTGAAGTCCGCTTGCCTGTTGTGAAAGACGAATATCTTTCCAACGGCATTCCGGTTACGGTGGTTGACAGCGGAAGTCAGGATCTGTGCAGGGTGGAATTTATTTATAATGCGGGAACCACTTCTTCTTCCCATCCGCTGATTGCCTCTTTCGCAAACGACCTCGTACACGAGGGAACGCCCGATCACGGAGCAGAGGAAATTGCAGATCAGTTGGATTATTACGGTGCTTTTCTTGAAACAGAAGCTCATTTTGATCACGCCTCAGTTTTTTTATTTACACTAAACAAACATCTTTCTTCGGTGCTCCCGGTAGTGGCGGAATGCCTTGAGCAGGCATCATATCCGGATAAGGATGTGATTACCTTTATCTCCAACCAGAAGCAGAAATTTAAAGTAGCTGAAGAAAAAGTAAATTACATATGCAGAAGGAAATTCAATGAGGCACTATTTGGCCCGTCGCATGGATATGGACGGAATGTACAGCTAAAGGATTATGGCACAGTTTTGCCGCAGGATCTGCGGGATTTCCACAGAGCGTATTACCACGCGGGAAATTGCCGCATTATGGTCGCGGGCAAGCGCCCCAAGGGTCTTTTGGAAATGCTCGATTTACATTTCGGGAAATCACCGGCCCGTAAGACAGTTCAAACGGAACTGGTATGGCAATTTGAACCTTCGGCCTCCAGGAAATACTTCGTTCCGAGAAAAGACGCGCTGCAGTCAGCGATCCGCATCGGGAGGATCTTATTCAACCGCCGTCACCCTGATTTTATGGATATGCAGGTGGTGAATACAATTTTAGGTGGATACTTCGGATCCAGACTGATGGCGAATATCAGGGAAGATAAGGGCTTTACATATGGTATCGGATCCGGTGTTTCATCTCTTCTTCATTCCGGATCATTTGTGATTTCTACTGAAGTTGGTACGGATGTATGCAAGGCCGCGCTGAAGGAAATCTATTACGAGCTGACTCGCTTGCGCGAGGAAACAGTGAGTAATGAAGAACTGGACACGGTGAAGAATTATATGCTGGGAACGTATCTTTCCTCGGTTGACGGGCCCTTTCAGGTGGCCGACAAAATCCGAATGCTGCGCCAGTTCGGTCTGGATACGGATCATTACGATTCGCTGATCCGGTCAATTAGAACAATCACGCCGAAACGCATTCGTGAACTCGCCAATACCTGGCTTCTTGAAAAGGACTTATTTGAAGTAGTGGCAGGAAAAAAATGAGAAGGTCGAAAACCCTTTTGGATTACACGATTACCTTTTTCACGGAATTCCTTGTGCTGGCTGCCGGAGTACTGGTTTACCGCCTTGCCGCAACAATGCTTGGAGAATCCGGATTTTCTGAATACGCCGTAGTGCGCCGTTCTATTTCTTTTATTCAGCCGGTGGTGATGCTGGGGGTAGGGGTAGGTCTTCCCCGTTATGTGGCATACGCCATGGAAGGAAAAGCCGGAGCTTCACCCGGTGATTACCTGAAGGCATCATTTCGGATTACTCTCCTGACCACGATACTATTTGTTGTTATAGCTCTCCTTTTTAAGGATTTTCTCGCACAACTTTTCTTCGGAAACGAAGCCTACTCAGGCTTGATCCTTCCTTTGTGTGTGTGTATTTCCGGACTGGTACTGCATTCGCTCGTTTATTCATTCTTCAGAGGTAGAATTAAAATGATTGCCGCTAATCTTATACAGGCATTTAATCTTGGCATCGTCCCGCTGGCGGCATTTTACTTTGCTCAGTCTGTCACTGACGTATTACTTTTTACAGGAATTGCATGGTTTATCACCGGTGGTATGGTGTTCATCGCGCAGCTTTTAATTTCCGGTGGTGGTGCCTACGGCTCAGGCAAAGGCGCAGGAAAGGAACTATTCAGTTATGGTATCCGCAGAGTGCCGGGTGATATGCTGCTTATGGCCCTGCTCTCGTTCCCTGCCTTCCTTGCAGCAAATAGCTACGATGATTCACTAGAAATCGCGGGGCAGGTGGCCTTTGCAATGTCCTTGCTGAATATGGCCGGAGCAGCGTTCGCGCCGGTTTGCCTTATCCTTCTCCCGCAAACCAGCAGGATCCTCGCCAGTTCGGATTTCCCTCAGTTGAAAAGAATTTTCCGGCAACTTACGTTTCTTACCCTCGCGCTATGTGGATGCGGCATTCTCGTTACCGTTCCTTTTATGGATATACTTTTAAGGTGGTATCTTGGCGAGGCTGCACCGGAGCTTGTTTCAATCTGCAGACTGGTTCTGTTTGCAAGTATCGGGTATTGTTTATATATCTCATTGCGTAGTATTCTGGATGCTTTTTATTTTAAAGCCGTGAACTCCGCGAACATTCTTATTGCGTTTCTTTTTTTTCTGGCAGGTGCCGTATGGTCATGGTACTCCGATGCTGGTCTCAGAACTTTACTGTTCGTTTTTGTTTTCAGTCTTTCATTGCTCGGACTGCTTACCTGGTGGAGGGTATGGTCCCTCATTAGGGAAAAATCCGGTCTCACATCCTCAGAAACCGGAACATGAGCCACTTTCTGATACTCGGTGTTTTAACGCTCGGAATTGGATTCCTTGCATGGAGGATTTGGAAGATTACTCGTGAGCCTGGATTCCTGCTGGGATTAGGACTAATGTATTACTGGACGCTTCTTGGAGCCTGGTTTCTGATTTACGATGATCTGTCGGGGGGGAAGGGTATAGAGTTTGGTTTGTCGTATTATATCTATACTGAACTTCTTTTTCCTGTTCATGCCGATACGGACTATCTCTATTCAATTCTGCTTTACGGATCCTTTATGCTGATTATTGAAGGAGTTATGCTGTTCTTCTTAAGCAGAAGAAAACATCTTATGATGGGAGAAGGACCTGCCCCCGTAACAATTCATCATGGATGGCTGATTCTCGGATGTGTGCTTGCAGCTTTGATTAGTTTCTCCCTGGTATGGACAGAAATACTTACGGCTGCTAAATTCAAGCATTCGATCTATGTGGTCACGCGGCAACAACAGGGCAAATGGTTTGTTATTCATCAATTGCTGAATCAGGCGGCTGTCAGCGGCATCTTTCTCGGATTATTAACCTGGCTGACAGGTCCGGCGGCACGGTTTATTACCGGATCCACCGCGCGGAAATGGCTCTGGCTTTACATCCCCGCAGTAGTTTTTATTACAGGTTACATGCTTCTGCTTGGCAATAAAAAGGAACTCATGACCGGGGGTATTCTCGGCCTGGTATTCTTTTATTCAAATTGCGGGAAAAAGATAGAGTGGCTCAAGTCTTCTGTCTTCTGTATTCTGCTTGTAATTCCGTTCATATTCAACAATGGTCTTCGGGCCTATTCCCCCGTATTTCTTACCCGCATTTTTAACACCGAGCACCTCACGTTTGCTTTAAAGAAGGAAATTGTATATACAAAATTTACCCTCTCTTCCTCCGCACTTTCCTTCCTTTTCAGTAATGAAATGTTTTGTGCCCATATGTCAATGTACGGAGCAGTGCACCATGATGTTCCATACACCTGGGGAAGCAGCATCGTCAGTTTGTCAGCTTCCATGGTGCCAAGAATGTTGTGGCCCAACCGACCCGGGCCGATATACGAACATTATGCTGGTCATTTTCATCTGCCGGAAGGGCAGGGATTTACTATTCATCATGCCACCGGATGGTATCTCAATTTTGGTATTGCAGGAGTAGTGGCGGGTGCGGTTTTGCTTGGTTGGTTGTGGATACGGTTTTATCAGGGAATGTTTGCGGCAGGAGGCAGGCGTTTCCGATTTATGCGGATCGCTCTTATGCTTGCGTTTGCCGGATTGGTTTCTGAAATACCGGCGATGATCCGCTCCGGGCCGGAATCGTATAAAGTGGTGATCTTTGAGGGGATGTTGTTGCCGGCGCTGGTTATCTTTTTGGCCACCCTCTTTATTAAAAAAAACAACGCCCGATGAACATTTTACTGACCGGAGGCTCCGGATTCATTGGCAGACATTTAGTGCAAAGTCTGGTGCAAGCCGGATTCAAAATAACGGTATTGTCGAGGGAAGACTCAGAGAAAGCATTGCCGGAAGGAGTAAGGGTGGAGAAAGGAGATATCACCAAGCCGGAGACCTATTGTTCTCTGCTTGCAGAAACGAACGCACTGGTGCATCTTGCTTCGGAATTAAGAAGGGAAGAGAAGATGGAAGATGTGAACCACAAGGCGGCAGCTGCATTAGCGAGAAATGCTTCAGAGCGGGGCGTGAGCACCTTCATACATCTCAGTTCGGTTGGAGTAAGCGGTTTTGGTTTCCACCCCGCTAAAGCAGTTTGCACCGAAGAAACTCCCTGCACACCTCAGAATGAATACGAACGGACAAAATGGCTGGGAGAACAGGAAGTGCTCCGTGCCGGCGATAAAGGAATGCGCACCGTCGTTTTGAGACCCACCAACGTATATGGTGAGGACCACCCGCGTCAAGCACTTCTCATGCTCTTCCGAAGGGTGAAAAGCAGAAGTTTCCTGCCGTATACCAGAGGTAGTATGGTAAATTATCTCTACGTCGGAGATCTGGTAAGCGTAATTGCCTGTTCTCTGCAAAACGCTGAAATGGCAGGTGTATTCCAGGTAGGGACTCCTTCTGAAACCGGTGATTTTCTTCAGGAGATTGCATGTGAACTTGACGAGAAACCTTCCGGTATACCCTTACCCGCATTTGCGGTAAGAATTGCCGCCACTCTTGCAGGAGGGGAAAACGGTCAGCGGCTGAGATCCTTGTGTAACTTTGCGGAATACAGTTCTCAGAAACTTCTTCAAACAATACCCGTAACTTTTGATGAACAAGCCGGTATTAAAAATACAATTCAGTGGTACCAAAACAATAAAATGCTCTGAATGAAGATATGTTACCTGGCAGACGGACAAAGTATTCATACCAGGAGATGGTGTTCTCACTTTAATGGACTAGGACATGAGATCCATCTTATCACCTTTCGTCCTGCGGAGATCAACGGCGTACATGTACATTTTATTGATTCAGGAGAAATTTCCGCCGCCGGTGGAAACTGGAAAATGCTTTTACATATTCCGGGAGTAAGAAAAATTATCAAAAAGATTCGTCCGGACATTCTTCATGCAATGTATGCCACTTCTTACGGCTCTCTGGCAGTTTACGGCGGAATGAAGCCAGTGGTAGTAACTGCCCTTGGATCGGATGTGCTGGTGAGTCCGTTTTATTCCCGTATATACCAAAGCCTCCTTCGATTTGTTTTCCGTAAAGCGGACTGGCTTACAGCCATGTCTGATCCAATGAAAGAGACGATGATTTCCCTGGGTGCAAAACCCGAAAAGATCACCACTGTGGTTTTTGGAATTGATACGCAACTGTTTCATCCCGGGGGCAACCGGCCGGAAGCCGTTGTGCGCATTATCAGTACACGTAACCTGGAGGAGATCTATGATATTCCCTGCCTGTTAAAAGCTTTTCGTGAATTGCTTGGCAACCATCCGAATGCCTTTCTTGATTTGGTCGGAGACGGCACGCTCAGGAGCCAACTGGAACAAATGACCACGGATATTGGGATCAGGGATAAAGTTAAATTCCACGGACGTATACCGCAAGCGGAAATCGCCCGTTTGCTTCAGCGCTCGAATGTTTTTGTGAGTGCGGCACGTTCCGATGGTAATAATATTTCGCTGAATGAAGCTATGAATTGCGGGTGCTATTGTATTGCATCAGATATCCCGGCTAACCGCGTCTGGATCAGAAACGGTGAGAACGGCCTGCTTTACCCGCCGGGAGATCATGAATTGCTCTACCTTGCTCTCCACCAGGCTGTGATGGGAGGAGAAAAGATACGGGTTGCCGCAGCAGGGATGAATGAAAGACTGATTTCCGAAAAAGCGGACTGGAATGCGAACATGAAAATTGTTGAAGAAAAGTATCGTGAATTAATAAAAGAACCATGAAACTGCTGATCATCGGTGGCGGTGGCCACGGAAAAGTTATCGCGTATACAGCGCTGAGTGCCGGACATGAAGTGGCCGGTTTCCTTGACGACGGAGTGCCCTCAGGCAAGGAGATCATTCCGGGAATCAGGTGCCTCGGACCGGTTTCTGCCGTAACAGGCATACACGGAGCAACACATTTTCTTGCCGCCTCGGGAGATAATAACAAAAGGAAAGAGTGGTTCAGGGAATTTTCAGCCCTCCTGCCGGCTGCTGTACTGATTCACCCGACTGCAACGGTTTTTCCGGATGTAAAAATCGGCATGGGTACGGTCGTTCTGGCGCATGCATCATTGATGTGCGGTGTTGTTTCCGGGGAAAATGTTGTTATCAATGCCGGAGTAGTAGTGGACCATGATTCTACCATTGGCGACCATGTGTTTATTTCTCCCGGAGCAGTCATCGGAAGCCGGTGCCTTCTGGGAGAGATGACCAGGATAGAAACAGGAGAAATTATAAAGCCAGGCACCTCCGGCAATGGTTAATCGCCCCGGCATTCAAAAGGAAAGCGTGCCCGGCTGGTGCTGGGTTCTACTTTCCTTCTGCCTGCCCCTTCATCCCAGAATGGCCCCCGTAGCCGCAGGTATAGCCCTGGTGGTATGGATAGGATCCGGTAATTGGAAAGCTAAAGCAGGCAATATGAAAGCGAATGCAGGGTTGATCTTATTTCCCCTGTACTTCCTTCTGCATTTGGCAGGAATGGCCTGGACAGAAAACGCTTCTGCAGGATGGGCCGATGTGGAAACAAAACTATCCTTATTCATTCTTCCGGTCCTTTTCGCTGCCCAGGGTACTGTTCCGGCAGAACTTCTCCGCTCCGTAAAACGGGCGTTTGTCTGCGGGCTGATCCTTTCCGTGTTTATCGGGTTAACATTTTCCTCCTGGAACTACTTTTACGAGTGGTGGCAGGTACGCACGGGCGAACTCAGCGGACAGTTTTATAATACTGATTTCTTCCTTGCAGGAAGATTTTCTCCTTTTGTGCACCCGGGATATTATGCGGTGTACCTTTCTTTCGGGATGTTCCTGATTATGGAAGAGGTACTGTTCAACTTCCGCTGTTCCGCCAGAGAGAAACGGGGAGCCGGATTCATAATAATCCTTTTCGGTGTTGCGGTGTTGCTGACAGTTTCCCGGATCGGGATGTTCTGCATCTTCCTGCTTGCCATCCGGTTACTCTATCTTCTCGCTTTCAAAAAGGGCAAGCCACTTTCAGCTTTGGCGGTAATACTAATCGTTGGAATCACAGGTATGCTGGTATACTTTAACAGTGCAACCATCCGTTACCGTGTGGAGCAAACCATAACGGGTTTTTCTTCAAACAACACGAAAGACAGCACAGACCTCCGGTCCGGTGTTTGGCATTCAGCCTGGGAAGCAGGGAAAGAGGACCGGCTTAAAGGCTCCGGCACAGGAGACGTGAAACAACTGCTTATAAAAAAGTACCGGGAAAATGGTCTCATCACAGCGGCTGACAAGGAACTCAATGCCCATAATCAATTCTTGCAAAGTACGGCCGCGCTGGGTTTGCCCGGATTGATCCTGCTCGCATTAACATTTATAATCACATTTTTAAAACCGAATTTTCAGCTCAGAGTATTATTGATGGTTTTGTTCGCTTTCATGCTTGTTGAATCTGTACTTGAAATACAGGCAGGAACTTTGTTCGTGGCATTCTGGATACCACTTATGTGCATCAGCGGAAATTCCGGGCGTAACGCAAAAAGATCACTCCTTATTGTCACACAGTACTTCCCTCCGGAAACGGGAGCGCCGCAAAACAGACTTTATGAATTGGCGTTAAGACTGAGAAAGTCAGGGATGGAAGTAAACGTGCTGACGGCACTTCCGAATTATCCAAGAATGGAAATTATGAAGGGATACCGGAATGGTGAAAACAGGAAGGAAAACATGGAGGGGATGATCGTATACAGATGCTGGATTTATGTTTCTAAAAAACGATCGATTTTTCCACGTTTGCTTAATTATTTTTCATTTGTATGGACTTCGATGTGGGCCGGTCTGTTCCGGATACCCCGGCATGATATTATTCTTATAGAGTCTCCTCCTTTATTTCTGGGAATTTCCGGCAGATGGATTGCCTTCTGGAGAGGAAGCAACATGATCTTTAATGTTTCCGATCTGTGGCCGGAAAGCGCAGAAAAGCTGGGGTTAGTAAAAAACAGGCTTTTCCTGCGTGCAGCAACTGTTCTGGAGGAACAACTTTACCGCAAATCCTGGAAAATTACCGGCCAAACACAGGGAATTGTTAAAAATATTTCTGAACGATTTCCGGGGAAGAAAATCCATTGGCTTCCCAACGGGGTAGATCTCCGCTTGTATACTCCCGAACCCGGACAGGGTGAATGGCGGAAAAAAGCAGGCATTCCGGCCGAAAAACTGCTGATTACTTATGCAGGCATCATCGGACATGCGCAAGGGCTAGAAGTGATCCTGCGTGCGGCACATCGTCTGCAGGATTTGGAAAAAGTGCAGTTTCTCCTGTTGGGCGACGGTCCGGAGAAGGAAGGATTGATGACCATGGCCAGGCAACGCTTTCTCTCCAATGTGCTTTTTCTTGATCCCGTATCAAAAAAAGAAATGAGGGAAGTGGTGAGAGCCACGGATCTTGCTGTAGTGCCGCTTCGCAGGCTGGAGCTCTTTAAGGGAGCTATTCCCAGTAAAATCTTTGAAAATATAGCAATGAAAAAACCGGTGCTTCTGGGCGTAGACGGTGAAGCACGCTCCTTATTTATCGAGGAGGGTAAATGCGGTTACTATTTTGAGCCCGAAAACGATGAAGATCTCGCAAAAGCAGTCCGTCACGCTGCATCTAACCCGGAAGAACTGGAAACCATGGGGGAGAACGGGAGAGTTTATGCCGAAAAGCGCTTCAACCGTGAAATTATTGCCGCAGAGTTTATGCGGTTTATTGAAAACGACTGACGAAACATTTTACCTAATTTTGAGCCATGATCCCATTCTCACCACCCCGCGTAGACCAAAAAACAATCGATGCAGTTGTTGAGGTGCTGAAATCGGGCTGGATCACCACAGGTCCGCGCACAAAGCATTTTGAAAGAAGACTCACGGAATACAACGGGAATAAAGCAACCGTAGCACTGAATTCTGCCACCGCTGGTCTTGAGCTCGCGCTCCGTTGGTTTGGAGTGAGGGAAGGGGATGAAGTGATCCTTCCGGCGTATACCTATGCAGCAACGGCAAATGTAGTGGTCCATTGCGGGGCAAAACCTGTGTTTGTGGATGTGAATCCGGATGATTTCAATATTTCTTTGCCGGCTATTAAAAAAGCAGTTAATTCTTCTACCAAGGTGATAATGCCGGTGGATTTTGGTGGATTTCCATGCGACTATATTGCAATCAATGCGCTGGTGAATGAGAAAGAAATAAAAGCTTTGTTTTCTCCGGTTACTCCGGAACAGAAAAAACTGGGACGTATTCTGGTACTTTCCGATGCAGCACATTCCATCGGTGCTACGATGGGTCGCCAGCGCACCGGCAGCCTGACGGATATTTCGGTATTTTCTTTTCATACGGTGAAGAATCTGACGACCTCTGAAGGCGGAGCCATTGCACTTAATCTGGAAGGATTCGATAACGAAGCGGTGTACCGGGAACTATGCATTAAAGGATTACACGGCCAGAATAAAGATGCACTGGCTAAAATGCAAAAAGGGAACTGGCGATATGATATTGTAGAGCCGGGCTTTAAATGTAATATGACGGATATTGTGGCGGCTATAGGCCTTGTGGAGCTGGATCGCTATGAGTCGGAAACACTTCCGCGACGAAAAGCTATTTGTGATCTGTACAGCGAGCGGTTTTCGAAAAAAGCGTGGGCGGAATTGCCGGTTATGCAAAAAGAAGGACGGAGATCGTGCTATCATCTGTATCCTTTACGGTTGCGTGGTGCAACCGAAGATATAAGAGATGCTATCATCAGAGATATTTTTGAGCAGGATGTAAGTGTGAATGTGCACTTCGTACCGGTTCCAATGATGAGTTATTATAAGAACCGGGGCTACTCCGTTTTGAATTACCCTACGGCGTATGACAATTACTCCAGGGTGATCACACTCCCTGTTTATTTTGATCTCAGTCCGGGTGATCAGGAAAAAGTGATTGCTGCAGTGATACATGCAGTTGAAAAGAACCTGGGATGATCAAGCGGTGTTTTGATTTTGTTTTTTCTTTGATTGGACTGATTATTCTGCTGCCTTTGTTTATCATCATTTCTCTGCTTGTTCTGCTGACCTCTTCCGGCGGAGTTTTTTTTACACAGAGAAGAGTAGGGAAGGAAGGCAAAGAATTTCAGCTGGTAAAATTCAGAACCATGCGGCCGGGTTCTCACCGGCAAGGACTTCTTACAGTTGGAAGCGCAGACCCTCGTATCACAGGAATCGGGCGGTTTTTGCGAAAAACCAAACTCGATGAGTTTCCACAGTTATGGAATGTACTTGCCGGCGATATGTCTCTCGTGGGGCCCCGACCGGAAGTAAAAAAGTATACGGATCTTTATACTGAGGAGCAACGGCATGTGCTTTCGGTTCGTCCGGGCATTACGGATCTTGCATCCATTGAATATGCAAATGAGAACGACCTCCTGGCAGCGTCCGGTGATCCGGAGGCGTATTATATTCAGCAAATCATGCCGGCAAAACTCCGTATTTCCCTGGATTACCTTCGTCGCCAAAGCTTTTTCCTTGACCTGAAAATTATCCTGAAAACCGTCATCCGCATCTTATCCTGAGGGCTGGCACCATGCCTTTCCACCTCACCCTGTTAATATTATTTTTTCAGCACTTAAACCAAGCCGGATTCTACCCGTAAATTCGCTTGAATGAAACCGAAGGAGGTCAACGCCCTTATCAGCCTGCTTGACGATCCCGACTCAGGGATATTTGAGAACGTTCGCGAGAGGTTGATGTCAATGGGAGATGAGGTTATCCCGCAGCTGGAGCACGCGTGGGAGCATTCCTTTGACCCGTTGATGCAAAAGAGAATTGAGCAGATTATTCATACCATTCAGTTTGACCGCACCCGTAAGAGTTTTGCCGAATGGGCAGAGCCAGGTAAACAGGATTTGATGGAGGGAGTGATACTGGTGGCAAAAACCCAGTACCCCGACCTTGACCTGGATAAGATCCGTAAGCAGGTGGATCAGATCAAACAGGATGTCTGGCTTGAATTGAACAATAACCTTACAGCCTTTGAAAAAGTAAAGGTGCTGAATCATATACTTTTCGATGTTCATGGATTTTCAGGCAATACATCCAACTATCACGCGCCGCAGAATTCATACCTTAACAATGTACTGGAATCCAAAAAGGGCAACCCGCTCTCCTTGTCAATTATCTATGCGCTGATCGCTCAGGAACTCGGAATCCCTGTCTATGGGGTGAATCTGCCTGAACATTTTGTGCTGGCATATGTAGATACTTACGAAAGCTGGCCATCGGAGAGAGACGACGATGACAAAGTGCTTTTTTATATCAATCCCTTCAGCAAAGGTGCCATCTTTACCCGGAAAGAAATTGAAGCATTCCTTAGACAGCTTAAGCTTCCGGTTGATAGAAAATTTTACCTTCCTTGCACGAATGTTGATATGGTTCGGCGCTTGTTGAACAACCTTATCAATTCTTACGAAAAACTGGGATATCCTTCCAAAGTGGAGGAAATGAAGGAACTTCTCGCATCCCTGAAAGAGAACGGATCAAATTCTTTGTAGTACTGTTCGGATCAGATTTTGCATGATCTCAGTATGCGCCGTCGAAAATTCCCGACGTAGTCTGTTCGCAACTACCGCACACACGGTTGCAGCCTTGTGCCCCGACAGCAGGGAAAGTCCATATAAAGCGGAAGTTTCCATCTCGAAATTGCATATTCTGAGCGAATCATGGGCAATATGGTAGAATGCGAGTTTACCCAGTCTTTCTTCCATGTTTTCAAGGAAAGCCTGAAGCCGAAGCTGACGCCCCTGTGGCCCGTAAAAACCGGGAGCTGTAGCCGTAATGCCGCTAACCATTCCTTCTCCTATACGTGAGCAGAGAATGCTATCGCCCTCAAAAAATAAAGGCTTATGAAGGTGGAGAGGCCAATCCTTCATTTGTAAAAGAAACTGTTCCTGTAGGCTGAGATCGTGATGATTTTGTGCACCGCGGTAGTAGTTCATCAGTACATCCAGTCCCATCCCAAATGATGAAACAACAAAACTATCTACAGGTATATCTTCCTGAAGGGCTCCGCAGGTACCGATGCGAACAATCTCCAGGGAACGCAATTCCTTTTTAACAGTGCGGGATGCAAAATCGATATTAGCCAGCGCATCCAGTTCGTTGATTACAATATCTATGTTGTCCGTACCAATACCTGTACTTAATACAGTGATTCTCTTAGAATCGTACGCCCCTGTTACGCAGTGAAACTCCCTGTTACGTATCTCACATTCCCTTTTTGAAAAATGAGCCGCAACCATTTCCACCCGCCCGGGATCTCCGACAAGGATCACTTTGTCGGCCAGCTCCTGCGGATGCATCCCAAGATGATAGATCCGGCCATGAGTGGTAAGAATGAGTTCTGAGGGAGGAATCATAGATTTGCACCTTAAAGTTAATATTTTTACCTTGCAGCTTAGAGTCCACGTAATTAAGCAATTATGACAGAAAAACATAAGCCGAAGGTGTTGATACCTTTCGATTTCTCGGATCAAAGCCGGATCGCGATTGAACAGGGAGGGGCCTTAGCTCAGCAAATTGATGCGGAATTGGTGATTCTGCACGTGATCGAGGAAACTGGTGCGCTTATACGTTTTTTTAGCAATGAACAGATGGAAGATGCTAAGAAAACGATACAGAAGGAACTTGACAAGGTCGCCGCTGATGTGGAGACGCGTTATAAATCCCCGGTTGAATCCATGGTGGCACGGGGGAAGGTTCCAGAAAAGATTGCTGAAGTGGCGGATCTGGTAAACGCTACTTTCATAGTGATGGGAACCCATGGGGCGGATAAGATCAAAAAGAAATTTATAGGCAGCAACGCCCTCCGTACGCTGAGGGGTAGCCAGGTACCGGTAATCACCCTCCGGGGAAAGAAACACCGGAAAGGTTGTAAGAATATTGTACTTCCTCTGGACCTGACCAAGGAAACCAGGGAGAAAGTAACCCAATGTATCCACCTCGCAAAAATCTATGGTGCTACGGTGCGTGCCGTTTCGGTTCAGTTCACTACCGACGAATTTGTGGTAAACCGCCTTACACGTCAGATGCAGCAGGTTCATGCATTCCTGGAGAAGAACGGAGTCAAATGTACTTCCGAGCTGATCAAGGGAATCAAAGGCGAGGAGACCCTTGCGCAGTGTATCATTGATTATGCAAAAAAAGTGGAAGGCGACCTGATACTCATTATGACTCAGCAGGAAGTAGACTGGACGCCCTTCTTTGTGGGTTCCTCAGCTCAGGAGATCATTAATAATTCGGAGATCCCCGTACTGAGTATTATCCCGGAACCCAAAAAGGACCTGAGCGTATTTGTCCCGTATTAAGTGGATCATTCTGAGCCCTTCCGGGCTTGATAGCCGGATGGATGATGACCTGACCTATGATGGATTCTGGTGTTTTCCTGCCCTGGAGATTAAACCTGGTTCAATGTTTGTAGTCGAACATTAAAATAATAATACCATGAGAACTTTTTGGACAACTATAGGATTAAGCCTGGCCTTTGCCGGGTTTTCCCAAAACTCAGACCAAAGCACTGTGCTTCCGGATCCGGCTGATTCCACCGGATTGCCCGGTGATCACTTCAGCCTGGAAGGTGCACTTGAAATGTTCAAGAAGGCCAGTAGTCTGGAGGACTTCGAAAAAAAACTGAATGACCCTGCCAATAATGTGAACAATCTTGACTTAAACAACGACGGGAAGGTAGATTACGTAAGAGTTATAGATAAGATGCAGGATAAAATACATGCTATTGTGCTGCAGGTTCCGGTCAATGAAAAGGAAAACCAGGATATTGCAGTGATTGAGATTGAAAAAGACGGGGATGCCTCCGCTTCGTTGCAGATCGTGGGCGATGAGGAACTCTACGGTGATAGTGTTTTCGTTGAACCTGTAGAGGAGGATGAGCTGAAGACCAACAATACCAAGGACGGGAAGGGTCCCTCCGCCGGGTTTGGATATGCTCCGCGGTATGTGATTGTGAATGTTTGGGGGTGGCCTTGTGTTCAGTATATCTATGCGCCTGCGTATGTAGTATGGGTTTCCCCCTGGTATTGGGGATACTGGCCCGGCTGGTGGAGCCCCTGGGCATGTCACCCGTGGCGACATCACTGGTACCATTGCCATCATCACCATCATTACCATCATCACTACTGGAGAGTACACAATCACCGCATGCACCACGTGCACAATTTCTATCACCCGCACAGAGTTCATTCTCCAAGCGTGAATGTGCGATACAAAGCGAATCATACGGCCTACGGCGCCAGAAAAAAATCCTATCCGCCGAAGGTTAATCGTACACCACCCACCGGGAAAACGTACGGAGCACCCAAAAACACCGCTCCGAATCAGAAAGGAAATAACGGAAAGCAACCGGTAAAAAAGACCAGCCCGAAATCACCAAAAACCAGCAAGCCACCGGTGAAAAAGAATAGCGGTAAGGCTCCGGGTGGTGGTCCGCCTAAAAGTAAGGGTGGGGGAGGAAAGAAAGGCCGTTAAGATATTTTAGGATACCGATCAGCTGCATCTCGGCATTATTCGATTACTTTTGCCGAAAATCATAAACGATGAAGCTGACCGGTATTCTTTTTCTTTTGAGTGCTCTTTTCCTCTGCTCCTGCAGTTCCCAGGAAGAAACACATCAAGAAACAACAACAGTAACAACCCTTTTCTTCGGAGATAGCATCACTGAAACAGACGCAGTGCCGTCTGCCGGGTTACTGGCACAAATGAACGGGAGAGACTCCCTGAATGTTAAACTATCCGGAAAAATCACGGATGTATGCCAGAAGAAAGGTTGCTGGATGGAAATGGAAATCGGGGACGGGAAAACGATGCGTGTATCGTTTAAGGATTACGCGTTTTTTGTACCCAAAGACGCTTCGGGCAAAACAGCGGTTATTGACGGCTATGCTAAAATTGACACCATTTCCGTGTCAGACCTTAAACATTATGCAGAAGATGCCGGAAAGAGCAAGGAAGAGATTGAGAAGATCACAGAACCTGAAGTGGAAATCACGTATGAAGCCAGTGGGGTAATTATAAAGGATGAACCGAAATGAGCCGGGAGCAGTTGAGTTGTATAGCCGGCGTACTGGCCATCGCCTTGTTTTTTATTTCCTGTAAGGAGCAGGCGCAGGAGACCAAACCCCTGACTCGGGCCGACAGCACTTCGCTGAACCCCAATGGCGACAGTGAATTAGCTAAATTGATGCGGGAAATGGCCTCGTTCATGGAGAATACACGCGAGCGTTTACAGAAGGGAGATTCTCTGCTTCCTTACCCGGAACATTTTATTCAAATACATACTGCTCAAAGTACACCGGACATGGTAGACGAACAAACCATGCGGATAATGGGGAGCAGCTACCTTGAAGGACTCCGGATGCTCTACAAGGCTTCGCCCGATGCGCGCAAAGAAAATTTCAATGTGGCAGTTAATGCCTGTGTAGCCTGTCATGAATATGTTTGTCCGGGTCCGCTGAAGAGGATAGGAAAACTATCTATTCCTTAACCAGTTTACGATGGCAGCAATTCCTCGATAAGAGTTAAATTAATTCGTTGTGAATTGCAGCAGTTCGTCCCAGGTCACAGGACCTTCGACAGAGAATCTTACTCCTTTCTCCCCTTTATAGTTAATCACAAGGGTAAAGGGAAGTGTTCCCGTCCAGGCAGAATCTATTTTTGGAATAAAATAATCCGCATTGTTTTCATCCAGTAATACAATTTCTGCACCCGTTGGGTGTTTTTCAAGAAAGGGGAGGAGCTTGGACTTATAATCCTCTGCGAAATCCATGCTCACCATCAGCACCTTCACCTTCCAGTTACGCTCCTTTGCCTTCTGGTCTAACTCAGTAAAAAGCGGAAATTCTTCTACACAGGGTTTGCACCATGTTGCCCAGAAATTAATCACGTACACTGTGTCCTGAGAAGGGAATTTCTTTAAAAGTGAATCCAGTTTCAAAATCGCCGGTGCTTGAGCGAATCCGATGGAAGTACACAGAAATAGCCCAATAATCAGCAGATGTATTTTGTTCCGCATATACCTATTTGCGGATAACCGAATCTACAATGATGATCTTTTTCTCGATTTTTATATCCTCTTCCCCGCAACAGGCGCCGCCCTTTATTTCGGGTCCGCAACCAGCACCCTTGTCTTTAGGGTGAAACATCATCATTCTTTCACCTGGTCCGTCGCAAGACATCCCGGGGCCGCAATGTTCCCTCATTTGCATCATTTTCACTTCTTTCCGGTGGTCAAATGCATGGATCAACACAAGAGACAGAGTAAAAACGCAAACCGTTAGAATGAAATATGAGGCATATTTGAAAATGTCATGAAGCGATTCTTTCTGTGCTTTCGCCAGCAGCATCAGGGCTCCCACCATCGCAATGAGTGTAAGCGGTATTGCAGCAAGTATCATCGTTTAGAGTATTGGTTAGAACGCAAACCTAACTCATTTTGCATCACTGAGTTTATTAAATAAGCTTAAACGGCAGCGTGATCAAATGCGGATTCGTCGAAGCAAAAGCAGGTTTCGTCCGTAATTATCTCCTTTATGAGATATTCGTTAATGGAAACAAAAAAACGGGCTTCCTCTATGGGTAAACATGAGGATTAGCCCGTATAACCCCATCTAACGGATGTTCAAGGATTTGTTTACGATAACAAGGGCAAGGAGAAGCAAAGCACATCCTGTTAAGACTGCGATAATTTCTCCTTCTTTTCCGTTAGCCCTCGCGCATAGACAATTATTGCCTATACAACCGCAGGTGGTTATCATATAAGCAAATATACCGAAAAAACATACAAAATCTCATAAGGGGGATAATTACGGTTTCGTCGAATAAAGGGCCGGGCTGGTTGACAATGAACGAGCTAATTTGTTACTTAGTAACTCCTTAAGCTCTTTCCCTTCTAAACGAAACTCACTAAATGAAGAAACTTTACTCAGTTTTTCTGGCCATTCTTTGCGGAACTACAGGATTCTCTCAGGTACCTAATCACAACGTTACCCTTGCGAACAATTATGTTTACACCGGGCAATCGCTGTCTAACATCTGGTACTATGTGGATGAGTTAGGTAATGAATACGCGCTGGTGGGAGCGCAGAATGGTATCGCCATCCTCAATGTTACCAATCCACTTGCTCCGGTTCCGGTATGCCAGCTTTCCGGACCTTCTTCCACCTGGAGAGAAATAAAAACAGTAGGAAATTATGCGTATGTAACCACTGAAAGCGGAAGTGTAGGTTTGCAGATCGTGGATTTAAATCCTTTGCCTGCTGCACCTACTGTCTCGGATGTGTATTACTGGACCCCCACGATCAACAGTCAAACCCTCAGTACTATTCACGCATTGCATGCAGAAGCGGGACGACTCTATCTTTATGGAAGTAACATCGGTGCAAAAGGAGTGATCATCGCTGATGTTTCCGGTACTCCCACTGTTCCAGTCTATCTCGGGATGTGGAATGTAAACTATGTTCACGACGGATATGTACGCAACAATAAATGTTATGCCGGACACATTTATGCCGGCCAGTTCTCTATCATGGATGTATCTAACCCCGCCAGCATCCCTACTGCCGTTCCTACTCAAACTACTCCCGGTGCTTTTACACACAATACCTGGCTTGCGACCCAGAATGATGATACATTGTATACAACGGATGAGGTGAATAATTCCTATCTCACTTCTTATGATATTTCCAACCCTGGTAATATCAAAGAACTGGACCGTGTACAGTCACAGAATGCAGGGGGTGGTTCCATTGTGCACAACACGCATATAATCCGGAAAAACAACAATGATTTTGCAGTGACGTCGTGGTATAAAGATGGGATCGTGATCACCGACTGCGGACGTCCCTGGAATCTGATCAATGTGGCCTGGTACGATACCTATACACAAGGCAGTGGTAGCGGATTCAATGGATGTTGGGGCGTTTGTCCTTTCTTGCCTTCCGGAACCATTGTTGCGAGCGACATGGCTAACGGTGTGTTCGTTCTTACACCCACCTACCAGCGCGCCTGCTATCTGGAAGGTACAATAACAGATTTTGTCACGGGGCTTCCCATCAATGGCGCATCGGTGGTGATTAATACTATCAGCGTGAACACAACTTCTATCTCCAGCGGCTTTTACGCTACGGGCTACCATCTTTCCGGTAATTATACTGCCACGTATTCAAAAACAGGCTACTTCCCTCAAACGGTCAATGTGGTACTCAGCAATGGTGTTGTAACAATTCAGGACATTCAGCTGGTGCCCTTGAACGTAGGTTTATCGGATACACCATCAGAGTCAGATAAGATCAGCGTGACTCCAAATCCGTTCAGTGGGAATGCCAGTCTTTATTACGATTTCCATCAAGGATTTACCGGAGGAGATATCCTGGTGAAAGATCTGTTGGGAAGAACACTCCTGACGTATAACGTAAGTGACCCTACCGGAGCTGTTGTGCTTGACGCGAATCTTTCTCCCGGCACCTACCTGGTCCATGCATTTGAGCACCGGCACCCGATCGGAAAGACCGTTAAATTTATTAAACTGAACTAAGCCTGTTCATCAGACTACAAACGCCAAACCCATGAAAAAAATTCTGACAATCGCTGCTATGGTGCTTTTATCGCTCGCCGGATGGGCGCAGGCACCTAATTATAATATTACGCTGGCTGCAAATATGACCTACAGCGGACAGTCATTATCCAACATCTGGTATTATGTAGATGAATTAGGCAATGAATACGCATTGGTGGGTGCCCAGAACGGCATTTCCATCGTGAATGTTACTAACCCATCCGCTCCTGTTCAGGTAGTGCAATTATCCGGTCCGTCCTCCAGCTGGAGAGAGATAAAAACCTGGGGCAATTATGCGTATGTGACAACAGAAGACGGCTCCGTGGGCCTGCAGATCGTAGATCTCAATCCCCTGCCGGCAGCGCCCACCGTATCCAATGTTTATTATTGGACGCCAACGATCAACAGCCAGACTTTGTCCACCATACACGCACTGCACATAGATGCCGGACGGGTTTATCTCTACGGAAGTAATATTGGGGTAGGAGGGGTGCTTATTGCGGACATCTCTACTACACCAACTGCACCTGTTTATCTCGGACGCTGGAATCAGAATTATGTCCACGACGGTTTCGTCCGTAATAATAAATGCTATGCCGGACATATCTACGACGGATGGTTCTCGATTATGGATGTATCCAACCCTGCCAGTATTCCCACCGCCGTTCCCACGCAAAGTACTCCGGGAAACTTTACACACAATACCTGGCTCGCAACAAACAACGATGACACAATATACACTACGGATGAGGTAAATAATTCTTACCTGACTTCTTATGATATTTCCAACCCGAATAATATAAAGGAGCTGGACCGTATACAGTCACAGAATACGGGCGGTGGATCCATTGTCCATAATACGCATATCATCAACGTAGGAGGAAACGACTATGCGGTAACCTCCTGGTATAAGGACGGAGTGGTGATCACCGATGTAGGCCGTCCTAAAAATATGGTGAATGTGGCCTGGTATGATACGTATACTCAGGGCTCGGGCGGAGGATTTTCTGGATGCTGGGGGGTTAACCCATTCCTTCCTTCCGGCCACCTTATTGCTTCCGACATCAACAATGGCCTATTCGTTCTGGCTCCCACCTACCAGCGCGCCTGCTACCTTGAAGGAGTTGTAACTGATTTTGTTACCGGTCTTCCCATCAATACAGCATCTATTGTGATCACTACGCCGAACATCACTTCAGCTTCTGATCCTTCCGGGTGGTATGGAACAGGATATGCAGTAGCCGGCACTTATTCGGTTACGTATTCAAAGCCAGGTTACGTCTCCCAAAATATTAACGTGACACTTGCCAACGGACAGGTTACGATCCAGAACGTTCAGCTGGTTCCTATTGCCACTGTTTCCATCGGCGGACAGGTTATCCAGTCATGGGACAATGCTCCGATTCCCGGAGCAAGAGTTAAGATATGGAACGGAACCTTCATGTTTGACACCATTACAGACATAAACGGGAATTTCGTGTTCCCTACCGGCTATACCGGCACGTATGAAATGATGGCCGGAAAGTGGACTTACGTGACACGCTGTATTCCAAATACCGTGATCAGTTCTTCCACCAGTTCGCTTGTTATACCTCTGGACTCAGGGATATATGATGATTTCGCATTTGATTTCCTCTGGACACGTACCGGTACCGCCACCGATGGTCTCTGGCAGAGAGGAGAACCCCTTGGCACATCCAACGGAAACAGCCAGGCTAACCCGGAATATGATGTAACACCTGATTGTTACGTCAATGCCTATGTAACAGGAAATACGGGCACATCTGCCGGCGATGATGATGTAGACGGTGGATGGACGATGATTACAAGTCAGGTGTTTGACCCCACTGGGTATATCAATCCAAAAATTGAGTATTCCCGTTGGTTTTATAACGGCGGCGGAAGCGGTAATCCGAATGACTCGCTGCGTATTCAGATTTTCAATGGCACAACCACTGTGAATCTGGAGTTGGTTGTACCGTCCACTCCGGGACAAAGCACCTGGGTGAACCGCAGTTTCCTGCTGAATAGCCTTATTCCTGTTACATCCACTATGCAGGTAAGAGTAAGAGCTGTTGACACCGGACCGGGGCACATTATGGAGGCAGGATTTGATCATTTGCGCATATCGGAGGGCAGTTTAACTGGAGAACAGGAGCCGCTGAATCAGGAGCAGCAATTAGTAGTTGCCCCCAATCCCTTTATCAGTTCCACCACCGTTATGTATGCCTTTGCCGGGGCTCAGCAAAACACCTTTATTTCTGTGATGGATCTGAGCGGACGGGTGCTGGCCATTTACCCCGTTAGTGATGCCGTAGGTTCTGTACAGATGGATCTTGTTCTGCCGGCCGGCACCTACTTCATTCAGGCAAACCGGGATGGCAACCGAATAGGCAAACCGGTGCGCGTGATTAAAGTAAAGTAACAGGCTGGAATTAGCAGAAAAGGGCCTCCGGTTCAGGGCCCTTTTTTTATGCTTCGTCATTGGCTTTAACGCATTGATCTCCAGTTCGATGATCGAATTTAAAAAGTCCGTATCTTCGAATCCCTCTATGGTGAAGACAGGTGTACAATATGATGAACAGGTCAGGGCCTGCAAAAATATCTTTGTCAAAAAGATGAAGGACTACGGAAGTGCGTGGAGAGTACTGAGAACAGGTTCGATAACAGATCAGATATTTATTAAGGCAAACCGGATCAAGAACATCGAGGTAAAGGGCATGCAGAGGGTGGAGGAGGATGTGAGGAGTGAATATATCGGCATTGTTAATTACAGCGTGATCGGGCTCATTCAACTGGCCATGGCCGATGATCCCAGAATGGAGATCAGTGCAGAGGAAGGAGGCAAACTTTTTGATAAATACATTGGCCTTGCCAAATCACTCATGGAAAATAAAAACCATGATTACGGCGAAGCCTGGAGAGAAATGAGAGTGAGTTCCCTGACGGATCTGCTCCTGATGAAGATCCACCGTATGAAGCAGATCGAAGACAATGACGGGAAGACAATGATCTCGGAAGGCCTTGACGCAAATTACATGGACATGATCAACTACAGTTTATTTGCCCTTATACGCCTGAGCGAATGAAAACTTTAGCCTATATCTTACGCTTGCTGGTAGGGGTTCTCTTTATTTTTTCCGGATTCATAAAGGCCAATGATCCCATGGGATTCGGCTTTAAGATGGAGGAGTATTTTACCGTTTTCGGTATGGACTGGGCAAAACCGCTTGCCCTTTCACTTTCTGTTTTTGTATGCATCTATGAGATAGTATTCGGCTTTTTTCTTCTGGCCGGCTACCGTGTTATGCTGACGCTGTGGGCACTGCTCCTGATGATTCTTTACTTCACGGCGCTGACCTTTTACTCTGCCTACTTCAATAAGGTGACCGACTGCGGATGTTTTGGTGATTTCCTGCATCTCAAACCATGGGAATCGTTCTGGAAAGACATTGTTCTGATGGCTTTACTCATTTGCCTGTTCTTTTTCCGAAAGCATATTCGGCCGGTTTTCGGTGGAAAACTAATGGGGGTATTTCTCTTTCTTGTTATAGCGGCTTCTGTAGCGTTTCCTGTTTATACTTACAATTACCTGCCGGTATTCGATTTCAGACCGTACAAAATCGGAACGAACATTATTGAAGCCAGCAGCATCCCGGAAGGAGCTCCCTTAGGTAAAACCATGTCTTATTTTATTTACGAGAACCTGAAAACAGGAGAGAAAAAAGAATTTGACATGAACCATCTTCCCTGGCAGGATACCCTGACCTGGAAGTATTCAGAAAAAAGCAGAGACGTTATTCTGGAGGAAGCATATGTGCCACCGATCCACGATTTTCATATCAACACGCTCGATGGTTTTGAGTATACCGAAGATATCCTTAAGGACCCCGGATATAAATTCTTTCTCGTATCCTATTCCCTGGATATCGCAAATGAAAGTGCCTTTCGCGAGATGAATGATTTTGCAGAACTGTGCCGTAAAAACAACATTCCGTTTATGGTACTCACTGCATCCTCCGATCAGGTGGAAAGCTTCAAACAGAAACTCAGCCTGAATATGGATTTTTACCTCGTGGACGCCACCCAGCTGAAAACCATGATCAGGGCTAATCCCGGATTGGTAATGCTCAAAGGTCCTGTAGTGGTGGATATGTGGCATTATCACTCTTTCCCGTCCTTTACTGAAGTGCAATCTCAATATATGAAATAGTGCAGATAGGGTTGTTTATACTGAAAAAGATCGTTTACGGCTTCCTCGTTATGCTGGGGGTGACCACTGCTGTTTTTCTGATCTTCACCATTCTTCCGGGTGATCCTGCGCGACTGATGCTGAGTCAGAATGCCACACAGGAACAGATCGACGCGATCAATAAGGATCTGGGAAGAGACAGGCCATTGTATATGCAATATCTCCGGTTTGTAAATGATCTTTCGCCCTTATCGGTCCATGATTTTTCAGACCCCGACGACTACTGGTATTTTAATACGTCAAAATATTCCGGCACACCACTTTTCAGTGTAACGGAAAACAAATCGCTGGTACTGAAGTATCCTTACATGGGCAAATCCTACGTCACCAAGCGGAAAGTCTCGGATATTATTGTAAAAAAGCTCCCGTCAACGGCACTTCTTGCCGTTTCTTCCATTTGCCTGGCATCCTGCCTGGGGATTATCATCGGGATCATCTGCGCCGTAAGAAAGAATTCCCTGTTCGACCGTTCCGCGCTTGTATTCGCTGTATTAGGTATGGCCGGCCCCTCCTACGTAGTGGCCATCATTGTGGCAATGGCTTTCGGTTTTATGTGGACGAATGAGTTTCCTTTTCCGGTGATGTTTATCTTGTTCTTCGCGGCCTATACGGCCTGGTTTTTTTACAGATCTTACCGGGGGAAGTTGTCCGGGTCACCAAAATGGGAGAGTGTTTCCTTTTCATCGATGCTTGGCAATGCTGTATGGAAATCAGCTGTGTGGAGTGTGGTATCGTGGTCAGGGCTGTATATTGTTATGGCCACACTGGACATAGAAGATATTCCTGTGCTTAACTCCTACATCTACCTGCCTGGAACAACCTTGAAGAATCTTGGGGATCTTTACGAATATGACGATCTGGGCAACAAACATCTGGCACTGAAAAATATTATCCTGCCTGCCTTTACTCTCGGGATTCGCCCGCTCGCAATTGTTATTCAGCTGATGCGTTCTTCCCTGCTGGAGGTTCTTTCAATGGATTTTATCCGTACAGCAAAAGCAAAAGGACTTACATTTTATACTGTAATTGCAAAACATGCCCTTAAAAATGCGATGAATCCTGTGGTAACTGCCATCTCCGGATGGTTTGCAGGCCTGATGGCAGGAGCAGTATTTGTTGAAATGATTTTTTACTGGAAGGGACTGGGATCAGAAGTAGTTGATGCGCTGTTCAAACAGGATCTGCCGGTACTGATGGGATGCGTTCTTGTATCGGGGCTGATTTTTGTACTGATCAATATTATAGTGGACATTGTTTATGGATTCCTTGATCCGAGGATCCGTGTGAATTGATTCTCATGGAACGAAAGGTGCTGATTGCTAACTGGAAGATGAATAAAAGTCTGCACGACGGACTTTCGCTCGCAGAACAAGTGGCTAACGGAGTAACACAAACTATACGGCCGGTACAAGTTTTTATAGCCCCGCCTTTCCCGATCCTGCAAGCACTTGTTCAATCCCTTTCCGGAACAAAGGTGAGAGTGGCGGCTCAGAACTGCCACGAACAAAGTTCAGGAGCATTCACGGGTGAAGTGTCAGCCGATTCACTGAAGTCTATAGGAGTTTCGGCAGTAATACTCGGCCATTCAGAACGAAGGAAGTATTTTAAGGAAAAGGACAAAACGATTTTTCTCAAAGCCCGTAAAGCCATCGAGCAGGGATTGCAGGTTGTAATCTGCGTTGGAGAAACCCAAAAGGAGAGAGAGGAGGGAAGGCACTTCAAGACCGTGGAATCCCAGCTACGTAAAACCGTTTGTAAGCTGAAAATTCGGGAACTGCAGCAAACCCTGGTAGCCTATGAACCGGTTTGGGCCATTGGTACCGGTCATACAGCCAGCCCGGAGCAGGCTCGCGAAATGCATGCTTTTATTCGGTCGGTGATCGCGTCGAAGCGTGGAGACCATGCACATTCGGTACCCATTCTTTACGGAGGATCCTGCAATGAGCAGAACGCGAAAAGCCTGTTCAGCCAGCCCGATATTGATGGTGGTCTTATCGGTGGTGCATCACTTCAGGCATCTTCCTTTCTCGCCATCCTGAATTCATTTTAATGGATTACCTGGAGGTTTGTATCAGCCTCGAACCCAGAGAGCCCTGGGCCGATCTCCTTACGGTAGAACTGGCTTCTATTGGATTTGAATCATTTTTGGATACCGAAAGCGGAATAAACGCGTATATACCAGCTGGATTGTTCAGCAAAGAACGCTTTGACAAGATGATGGGAGACTATCACCCGACTTTTACCTTTCAGGTTCATATATCTACTATCCGGGGGCAGAACTGGAACCAGGAGTGGGAGAACAACTTTCCTCCGATCCATATAGGTGATGAATTACTGGTCCGGGCGCCTTTTCATCCCCCAGGCGGTAACAAATTCAGTGAGGAGATCGTTATACAACCAAAGATGTCCTTTGGCACCGGCCACCATGCTACTACCTGTCTGATGCTTCAGGCCATTCTCCGTATTCCTTTGGAAGGTAAGGCGGTTGCTGATATCGGATGCGGTACGGGAATACTGGGAATTCTGGCAGCCAAGAGGGGGGCAGGGGAAATCCTGGCTGTTGACATTGATGCCATAGCAGTGGAAAACACATCTGAAAATGCGGCGATGAATGGCATTTTCGGCATTATTGTTGAAAAAGGAGGAGAAGATCGTTTACAGGGAAAATCTTTTCATGTTATTTTAGCTAACATCAATCGCAACGTGCTGGTTATCCATATGATAAGTTATGCTCGAGCCCTGGTTCAAGGCGGAGATCTCCTGCTCTCGGGATTCTTTTCCACCGATGCAGAGCTACTGGTGGCCGAGGGTAAGAAATTCGGTCTTAAAGAAATGACCCGGAAAGAGCAGAGCAGTTGGTGCATGCTGCATTTAAGGAAAGAAAGCTGATCTATGAAAAAGATACTGCTCGTTGCTGTTATCATGGGGTTGTCCGCCGGGATGGGGGCGCAATCGTTCAAGAGCTTCTCCCATGATTCTACAAAATTTTTAGGTGAACTGGCCGAATTCTTCGATCTCGCAAACAAGAAGGAAGGAAGAGAATTCGTGGAAGGTCAATTTCTGAATTACTGGATCAACGACAAATTCTCTAAACGCTACCAGTTTAACAACGACATGCGGGAATTTGTTTACCGGACCTGCGATGGACTTTTAAAAAAACAGTTCCGGCCGTATCCGGAATTCCACAATTTTATTAAAACATTCATGCACTACTTTGACAACAAGGTGCCTGAAAAAAATTATATCGCTTTCCGCGATGCCGTGGATAAAGTGATGAATGAAAAAAACAAAAAGAATATCACCATCATTCTCGCTACCTTTGAAGGGCTCTTCCGGGGAAATGTTTTGTATAGTTCCAATGCGATTGAATGGGTAGCGAATAATGCAAACTACACAGTTTCCTCAGACACCGCCATCAAGATCAGCTGGACACAACTGGATCTGATAGGGGTAGTGAAAAATGACAGTCTTGTCATTCTCAACACTTCCGGCACCTATTTTCCGACTGCCAACAAATGGGTTGGAAAAATGGGTAAGGTCAACTGGACACGAACAGGATTGGATGAAAACCTTGTCTATGCAGAGCTCAGAAAATACGATATCAAACTCCGGGAGCCTACGTATGACGCGGACTCAGTAACGTTCTATCACAAGCAATATTTCACCAAGCCGCTGATCGGTCGTCTGGTAGATAAGGCGGTTGTGGACGCCAAACCGGAAAACGCCTCCTTTCCTAAATTCAACTCCTATACGAAGCGTTTTAAGATGAGCGGTGTAGCCGGTCCGAACGTAGATTTCGATGGTGGATTTTCGATGAACGGGAACCGTTTCATCGGTGCGGGTAATAAGGAGGAGGACGCTCTGCTGATATTTAAACGCAACGGAAAGCCTTTTTTAATTGCCGCTTCAAAATCATTTATTTTCAAAGAAAAGTCTATTATTTCTCCCAGTGCCCAGATTGTAATGGTTCTGGATACTGATTCCGTGTACCACCCCGGGGTACAGCTGCTTTTGCAAACAGATAAACGGAAACTGACCTTGTTACGAACTTCGGAGGGAATTCAGAAAAGTCCTTATTACAACGATTACCATCGCGTGGAGATGCATGTGGAGGAGCTGGTATGGATGGTGGATTCCGCCAAGATTGACATGAAAACCATTACCGGCTCAACTCAGGGAGACGCGGATTTTGAATCTGTAAATTATTACCGGCAGGAACGTTTTGACGCACTGATGGGGATGGACCAATTGAACCCGCTAACCATCATTAAGGACTTTAGTGTTAAAAATGGAGGAGCCAGGGAATTCTCAGGTAAATCGCTCGCTTCGTACATGACCTACGACTTATACCAGATACAGCCACTGCTTGTACGACTGGCTACGGACGGCTACATTTCCTATGATATCGAAGACGACGAAGTGATCGTGCACGAAAAGCTGTTTAATTACATCTGGGCCCGCGCCAAGAAGAAAGATTACGATGTGCTAAGCATCCATTCCGGGGTAAAGGGCGGAACAACCAACGCGGTACTCAGCCTGCTAAGTTATGATCTGAAAATATATGGCGTGCAATCCATCGCACTCTCTGATTCGCAGAATGTCCGAATCTATCCCAGCAAAGGCGAGGTAATTTTAAAGAAAAACCGGGGGATCAACTTTGCGGGATATGTCAAAGCGGGATTGTTCGATTTCTTTGGAAAAGATTTCTCCTTTGAATACGACCGTTTCAAGATTAACCTGAATAATATCGACTCGCTGAAAATGTCGGTGCTGGAGAAAGTAGGAGACAATGTTCAGGTGGTGAAAGTTAAAACGGTAATCGAAGATATTACCGGAGATCTGCTGATCGATGATATGGGAAATAAATCAGGACTAAAGTCGCAAAAATACCCAGGTTACCCTGTTTTCAATTCGAAAAAGAATTCATTTGTTTACTACGATCGGCGGTCAATTCACAAAGGCGTTTATAACAGGGACAAGTTTTATTTCAAGCTGGATCCCTTCAGTATTGATTCACTGGATAACTTTAAAAAGGAGTTTCTGGCACTGGACGGTGATTTTGTGTCCGCAGGCATCTTTCCCCAAATGCGCGAAACACTGAAAGTTCAGCCGGATTATTCGCTCGGTTTCGTAAAACAAACACCAACGGATGGCTTCGCACTCTATGGAAACAAAGGAACGTTCAACACCACACTCAAACTGAGTCATAAAGGACTTCAGGGTGCAGGAGACATTAAATTCCTCACTTCCCAAACCTATTCCAGCGATATTCTGTTTTTCCCTGACTCGACCAATGCAAATGCGAATTCATTCACCCTGGGACAGGTTCCCAAAGGAGGAAAGGTGGAATTTCCGAACGTATTTGCAGATACAGCCTATATTCACTTTGAACCCAAACGGGAACTGATGCAGATTTACAAAGTGGATAAACCTCTCGTGATGATGGACAGTATGGTAAAGTTCCACGGCAGACTTGATCTCCAGAAAACCGGACTGACAGGCAAAGGCCGGGCCGATTTTGCGAAGTCGGAGCTTACCGCCAATAAGGTTAATTTTAAAAACAAGAAATTCCAGTCCGATACGGCCGATTTTCGTCTTAAGTCCATGAATGAAAGTGTTTCCGCTTTCTCCACCCTGAACGTAAACGCGCTGGTTGATCTGGAAAAGAGAGAAGGAGATTTTAAATCCAACGGAAAAGGTTCGGTCGTGCGCTTCGACGTGAACAAGTACATCTGTTTTATGGACCGTTTCAAGTGGTTCATGGATAAAGATGAGATTGAATTGAGTTCCACCGATACGAAAAACCCGCCCCAGAACTCAGGTACAAGCGAAATAACATTTGAAGGTCCGGAATTCATTTCCGTCCATCCAAAACAGGACTCCCTTCGCTTTTATGCACCTCGTGCACGCTTTGATCTGAAGAACTTTATTATTTCTGCCAAAGAGGTAAAATACATCAACGTGGCGGATGCCCGTATTTATCCTGATTCAGGAAATGTGACCATCCTGAAAGATGCAGAGATGAAAACGCTCAGCAATGCAAAGATTATTGCGAACTCTGTAACCAAATACCATACGTTATATGAGGTGAACGCAAATATTTTTGCGCGCAAAAGCTATTCGGCTTCGGGAAAGTATGATTACGTTGATGAAAACAAAAAGAAACAGACGATCTTCTTTAGTTCCATCACGGTGGACACTACATTTCAGACTTTTGCTGATGCGGAAATAAAAGACACTTCAAAATTCATGCTCAGCCCGAATTTTGGTTACAAAGGTAAAGTGAAGCTTCGTGCAACCAATCAGTTCCTGCTGTTCGACGGATACTGCAGTATTGCGCACGGTTGTAAATCTATTCCTAATTCAGCATTTAAATTCACCTCCCAGATCAATCCCGAAAAGATTCTTATACCGGTAGCATCCGATGTGAGAGATCCGGAAGACCGTCAGCTGGGATCGGGTATCATGTCAACCGTGGATTCAAACGCCATTTACACCGCTTTTCTATCCAAACGATATGCGAAAAACGATGTGGAAGTGCTGGCCTCCGAAGGTTTCCTTTTCTTTGACAAGGTTACGCGTGAATACCGGATCGCCTCCAAGGAAAAATTGACAGAACGTAATCTTGCCGGACAGTTCATCAGCCTGGATGCCAATAGCTGTATGGTGTACGGTGAGGGTAAGATCAATCTCGGCAGCGACCTGGGCCAGGTGAAGCTGACAGCGGTGGGAACTGCAAATCATAATCTCCAGAATGATTCTGCCTATTTTGACCTGATGATTCTGATGGACTTCTTTTTTGACGCTGGGGCACTGGAAAAAATGGCGGAAGGACTTAACGGCTGCGTGGGCGTTACACCCGTGAATTTTAACCGAAGTGTCTACGAGAAGGGATTACGCGAAATGCTTGGGAAGGATCAGGCCGACAAGTTGATATCGGAAGTCAATCTTTACGGTAAGTTCAAGAAATTTCCGGATGAACTTGAGAAAGGAATTTTCTTCACAGACCTGAAAATGAGATGGAATCCCCGTACCAAATCATACATCAGCTCAGGAAAAATCGGTGTGGGGAATATTCTAAAGTATCAGGTTAACAAGCAATATTACGGCTATATCGAACTTAAAAGGAAACGCTCCGGCGATGAGCTGACAATCTACATTGAATGTGATGCCGGCACCTGGTATTATTTCAATTATACCAATGGACTGATGCAATCCATTTCAGGGAAAGATGATTTCAACACAATTATCAAGGAGCTGAAACCGGACAAAAGGCAAAAGGAAGTGGAGAAGGGGCAGAAGTCATACCAGTTCAGCCTGTCAACGAAAACAAAACGCGATCTTTTCCTGAAGAAAATGAAGCAGAACGACAACAGCGGAGACGATTAATTATGTCACAATTGTCAGCCGGGCAAACTTAAGAATCAGCTGTTTTTCACCGTTATTCTCAAAAAGTACCGTGGCTTTACTGTTTGGGAAATCCCCTTCCAGTTTCAACACCTTTCCTCTCCCGAAGCGCTCATGTTCCACACTCATTCCGGGCTTCAGATCCTTCAGGTGTGAGTGATCATACGGGGCTGGGGCTGATTTTGCCAGACTGGCCTTCACAAGATTCTTTTTCGGTGAAGGTTTAGTTCCGCCTTTTACTTTAGCAAATGAACCGGCTGTTTCCGGTTCATTGAATTTCCGGAAAACCTTGGGACGTTCTTCCTGGTAAGGATGATTTTCCCTGGATGGTTTAGATTTCCCGGCATCTACACAATCGGAATCTATCTCCTCGATAAAACGGCTTGGTTCGCAGTTCTGAAGATTTCCCCACTTGTACCGGGTTTCTGCGTAAGAAATGCAAAGCCGTTTTTCAGCTCGTGTTACGGCCACATAGAACAGCCGCCGTTCCTCCTCCAGCTCACTCCTGGATGTGAGCGCGTACTGCGATGGAAACAAATTCTCCTCCAGCCCTACGATGAATACATTCGGAAATTCCAGGCCCTTGCTCGCATGAATAGTCATCAGGGAAACCCTGTCCTTGCCATCGTCTTCATCTTCATCGGCATCCGTTAACAGAGCAATGTCTGCCATGTATTCATCCAGTCCGTGAAATTCCTTCTCTTCTCCCGGAAGTGCATCTTCCGGAAGATCAATGGCCGGCCGGTCACCTTCAGAAAATTCCTTCATTCCGTTGAGAAGTTCCTGAACGTTCTCGTAACGATTCACCCCTTCCGGTGTTTTATCGTTATGCATTTCCTTGAGCAGCCCTGAAGCCGTGGCGATTTCCATGCCAAGTTCAAAAGCATTTTTTTCTTTGAGCCGGTTGGACAATGATTTGATCAGTGCGGAAAAATCAGCAATCCTGTTGCGGGTCACAGCGGAGATGTCTAAAGAGAAATCATTAATATTCTCTATAACGCTGAAGGTGCTCACGTCGTGATCCGTAGCGGCAAGAATCAATTTGTGAAGTGATGTTTCTCCTATGCCGCGGGTAGGGTAGTTGATAACCCGCTTGAGGGACTCTTCGTCGTGATTGTTGAGTACAAGGCGAAAATATGCGAGGATGTCTTTAATCTCCTTGCGTTGATAGAAGGAGAGCCCACCGTAAATTCTGTATGGGATACTGTGCTTACGCAAGGCCTCTTCAATTGCCCGGCTCTGTGCGTTAGTGCGATACAGAACTGCAAATTCCCTGTTCCAGGCCTTGAAGTTCATCTTTATGTCAAAGATCCGGCGCGCAACAAGATGACCTTCCTCGTTATCCGAAACTGCTTTCAGAAGATGTATTTTTTCACCAGGGGGATTTTTAGTCCATACGGTTTTTTCCAGCTGTTCTTTGTTGTTCTTTATTACGCTATTCGCAGCGGTTACAATGGTATTGGAGCTCCGGTAATTCTGCTCCAGCTTGAATTTCTGAAGTTCGGGGTAGTCTTTCCCGAAGTTCAGTATATTCTGAATATTTGCACCACGGAAAGCGTAGATACTCTGGGCATCGTCGCCCACCACGCAGATATTACGAAAGGCAGCGGCCAGTTGTTTAACGATGACATATTGTGAAAAGTTGGTATCCTGATACTCATCTACCATAATGTATTTAAACCGGTGCTGATATTTTACAAGTATGTCATTGTGATCCCGGAGTAATACATTGGTGTTATAGAGCAGGTCATCGAAATCCATGGCCGCCGCCTTAAAAAGCCGGGCCTGATAAATCCGGTAGACCAGCCCGATCTTGGGCTTTCCGCTCAGCTTATCGTCTTCCTGAATCTGGGGATTATTATTGTAGGAAGATGCACTCATGAGATTATTCTTTGCCGCTGAGATCCGTGACTGGACCATATTTGGCTTATAGATTTTCTCGTCCAGCTGCTGTTCGCGCAGGATTTCCTTGATCAGGCTCCGGGAATCGTCGGTATCGTAAATCGTAAAATTCTGAGGATATCCAAGTTTTTCATGTTCCGCCCGCAGGATGCGGGAAAACACAGAATGGAACGTTCCCATCCATAGATTTTTCGCTTCATTCCCACCCACCAGTTTGCGAATGCGCTCCTTCATTTCTCTCGCCGCCTTATTTGTAAATGTGAGCGCGAGGATATTAAAGGGATCCACTCCCTTTTTCATCAGGTAAGCTATACGATAGGTGAGCACCCGTGTTTTTCCCGACCCGGCACCGGCCACAATCATAACCGGTCCTTCGGTGCAGCGTACAGCGTTCTGCTGCACTGGATTTAGTTCTTCCACAAAGCTGACCGATCCTTTTGCCATACCCAAAATTACCGGTTTTGAGGCTGCACAGCGGTGCTGTTAATAAAATTAGGTTTGATTCAGAACTTCCGTTTCTGCTACTCAACGAAGAGTGCGAGTCCTTTGAGGTATTCACCCTCCGGATGAAAAATACTGGCTGGATGATCGGCAGGATGCGAAAGATGATGCATGATCCGCACATTCCTCCGGGCATTGATTGCGGCACTCCTAACGGTACTCTCGAATAATATCCGGTCAACAACGCCGGAACATGAAAAAGTAAATAGAATTCCCCCCTTTCTGATCTTACGGATGGCTTCTGTGTTGAGCCGCTTATATCCCATGACTGCCTGGTGACGGGCATCGTGGTGCTTTGCAAAGGCGGGAGGATCGAGAACAATAACATCATGTTCGCCTTCATGCTGTTCAAAATAATCAAAGGTGTCGGCCGTGTGAAAACCGGCATCCATGTAACCGGGATCATTCCTCCGCATATTTTCCTGTGCCATTACAATGGCCCTTTCTGAAACATCAACTGAATCTACCCTGCTTGCCCCACCCATCATTGCATATACCGAAAACCCACCCGTGTAGGAGAAGGTATTCAGCACCCGTTTCCCCCTGCAATAGCGGGAAAGCAGGTTACGGTTATCCCGCTGATCAAGAAAAAAGCCGGTTTTCTGCCCCTGTTCCCAGTCTACCCTGAAGGAATATCCGTTTTCCCTGACCAGGGACTCGTGATCTGCGGCGCCTGTCAGGTAGGTGTTTTCCACCTTCAGGCCGCGCTTTTGAAGCGTATCTGCACTTTTATCGTAAACAGCCTTTAAGCGATCGTCCAAATGCAGATGAAGTGCCTCTGCAATACGTTGCCTGGCATTCCACATGCCAAAAGTATGGCACTGTATTACGGCTGTATGGGCATAGAGATCAATAATAAGTCCCGGCAAACCGTCGCCTTCTCCAAAAACCAGCCGGTACGCATTGGTTTTTTCATCCGAGCCCAGACCAATGGAATACCTGTACCGAATGGCGTCGCCCAACGCCTTTTCCCAGAATTGGTCTCCATAATCTTCAAGGTTAAAACAGAAGAGCCGGACCATGATGGAGGACTCGGAAAAGTGTCCAATCCCTAAAAAATCATTTTTTGAACTTCGCACCTCCACCGCATCACCTTCTTTGATTCCGGGATCCTTCTTCGCTACGGCGCCGGAAAAGATCCATGGATGCCTCCGGCGAGGGCCTTCTTCCTTACCCGACCTGAGCATAATAAGTGGAAGGGGGCTCATTTTTCCTGTTCGGATATCGGATAAATTACCAGCCCGCTCCTCATCTTAGGTTCTACCCACGTTGTCTTGGGCGGCATAATATTGTTAGTATCTGCGATGAGCTTAACGTCCTCCAGTTTCACCGGACAAAGAGAAAACGCCAGTGTGAATTCCCCTGAATCTACAATCTTCTCGAGCCCCTCCATACCTCGAACTCCGGAAACAAAGCCAATCCGGGGATCGGTCTTCAGATCACGAATTTCCAAGAGTGGTTCCAGTATGCGCCGGGTTAGTATCTCTGAATCCAGCGATTCCACGGGACCTTTAGACCACCGTTCTCGTTTTAATGTAAGCCTGTACCACTTCCCGGCCAAATACATCCCTAACTGGTGTTTTACTTTTGGTGAGAAAAAACTCTTTCTGGTTACAATATCGAAATCCAGAGACAGGGCACGAATAAAATCTTCTTCCTTCCATTCATTCAGGTCTCTGACCACCCGATTGTAGTCATAAACCTTTAATTGCGATTCGGAGAGGAAAATACCGAGATAAAAGTTCCAGGGCTCTTTGCCGGTGTATGTTCCTTTTCTTTCACGTTTTCGCTTTCCGAGAAGTGCGGAGGAGGCAGAACGGTGATGGCCGTCTGCGATGTATATTTTTTTAGTTTTCCCGAAACGATCCCTGATCTTTTTTACCACCGCAGGGTCCCGTATGATCCAGAGCGTGTGCCGAACTTTGTCGGTTGTGGTGAAATCGAACTCGGCCCGGAACCGCATCTGACGGGCGATCAAACGGTTCACCGCTTTGTCGTCCGGATAAAAGAATAAAACCGGCTCTGCATTAAAGTCACAAACATCAAGGTATTCCATGAGTTTCTGCTCCCTGTCGGTCAGAGTCGCTTCATGGACTCGTATCACACCAGTGAAATAATCATCAATGCATGTACGGGCAATAAGCCCCGTGTATTCATGAAGTCCCTTGATCTGACGATAGAGGTAGTAGGCTTCTTTTTTGTCCTGAAGAAGAATTCCTTCATTCATGAAATCAGTGAACCGCTCCTTTGTTTTCCGGAGACGCTCCGGACTGCCGGGTGTTGTTCGGGTTCCGTCTTTATAATCGGGATGGATTACGTGCAGAAACGTAAACGGATTTCCTGCAAGTTTTTCCTTCAGATCATCGCGTGTATAGGAATCAACAGGACGTGAAGCCACCAGGTGCGCTTTGTCAAAACATGGTCTAATGCCCTTAAAAGGAAGAACAATGGCCATGACTTTTGTATATCCTATTGGTTTACAGGCACAAATATACCCGTTTTGGCTATCAATCTGTCAGGTTTCCTGCTAAAACAGCATAATTTTCGTCAAAATGTCCCCATTTCAGGAAGGGTATATCATTTGATTCTATGGCGTACATTTAACCTACAAACCAAACAAAATGAACAAAGGATTAATCGTAGCTGGAGGGATAGGCGTATTCCTTCTGATCATCCTGATGAATGGATGCAGTACCTATAACAGCATGGTGGAGAAAAATGAAGATGTGACCGGAAAATGGCAGCAGGTAGAGACACAGTATCAGCGCAGAATGGATCTGATACCAAATATCGTTAAAACGGTAGAGGCCTATGCCAATTTTGAAAAGAGTACACTGGTAGAGGTTACGAATGCACGTGCTACCGCTACTTCAATAAAAATTGACCCTTCTAAACTGGATGCCCAGTCTATTGCCAACTTTGAAAAAGCTCAGGGGGCTGTTACGGGGGCGCTTAGTAAACTGCTTGTTACATTTGAGCGGTATCCGGATCTGAAAGCGAACCAGAATTTCATGGCACTGATGACAGAACTGGAAGGAACGGAAAACAGAATCGCCGAGTCGCGAAGGGATTTCAACCTTTCAGCACAGGGGTACAATACGTACATCAAGAAGTTCCCTACCAATCTGTGGGCTGGCATTTTCAACTTTGACGCGCGTAGTTATTTTGAATCGGCGGATGGTGCCGATAAGGCGCCCGAAGTTAAATTTGATATGAAGTAAAATGGGCGGTTTCCGTCATTTTTTCTCGGAAGAGGATAAGAAAAATATTGCGGTAGCTATCTCGGAGGTGGAGAAATATACCAGCGGTGAAGTACGTGTCCACCTGGAGGATCATTGCAAGGGAGATGTACTCAAGCGTGCCGAATTTCATTTCGGAAAACTCCAGATGCACAATACAAAGGAGCGTACCGGTATTCTTTTCTACCTCGCTGTGAAGGACAGGTTATTTGCTATTTACGGGGATCAAGGTATACATGCACGTGTTCCTGAAAACTACTGGGATGGTATTCGGGACAGGATGCTTGATTACTTTCGCAGATCCGAATTTGCAGCCGGCGTCATCGAGGGAATCCGGATGGCAGGGGAACAGCTGAAAGAGCATTTTCCTGCTGCCTCCCGCAACGACAATGAGCTTTCCAATGAAGTGAGCAGCTCATGAAAACATTCGCAATTATTCTGGGGCTTATTTTTTGCGCGTTTTCTATGTCCGGGCAAGACGCGAGGGCCGACAAGGTTCCCGATCCACCCTCACCTTACCGGTGGGTGGTCAATTTATCGGAACAGGAAACAGAATTTATCAGTACCTCCGGCGCTCAAACCCTGCATAATACGTTGGAGGAATTTGCAGTTCAGACCTCGAATCAGATCGTTGTTCTGATCGTGGACGATTACAACGGACTTAGTGGAATTGAATATGCAACCGAAGTGGGACGCAAATGGGGCGTGGGCGGAAAAGATAAAGACAACGGTGTGGTTGTACTCATTGATCCTGCCGGAGGCGAAGGAGAAAAAAATATCACCATTGCCGTTGGTCATGGTCTGGAAGGTGCCATTCCAGATATCTACTCCAAGCAAATAGAACAGGAAATGATCGCCTATTTTAAAACAGGCAATTCGGAAGAAGGAATTATCCGGGGGGTTACCCTCCTGATGGATGCGGCAAAAGGAGAATACACTGAATTTTCGGGCCAAAGTGTATGGTCAATTCCGACCTGGTACATTATACTGGCCTTCCTTATCGGAATACTGGCCCTGGCCTTCTTCACGAAAGGGGGTGGTGGCGGCACGATTAGCAGAGGCGGCTGGCACGGACGCTTTGGAGGGTTCAGTAGCTTTGGGGGTTTTGGAGGAGGAGGGGGAGGGTTCAGTTCCGGAGGTTTCGGCGGAGGAAGCTTCGGCGGAGGCGGCTCTTCAAGTAACTGGTGATCACCTGAAAATGTGTAAATTTACATGCCATGAAACGCAACAGTACTCAAACAGAAAAACAAACAGTAAAGCAAACATTACTGCTTGAAAATGAGGTAAAAGACCTTATTCTCTGGAACGATGACGTTAATACATTTGAATTTGTAATCGAAACCCTTGTTGACTTGTGTAAACACGACCCTATCCAGGCTGAACAATGTACCATGCTGGTTCACTATAGCGGGAAGTGTGCGGTTAAAAAAGGGGAATATTATAAGTTATTACCAATACAGAATGCTTTCTCCGAGCGCGGACTTACAAGCACCATAGAATAACATGAAAAAACAATGGGTTCCCCTTCTTCTGACCGGCCTTTTCATTATTGCTGCGTGCGCACCCGTAACCAAGGTTCCAATAACAAACAGGAAGCAACGGCTCATTTATACCCAGGGCGATATGAATGCGCTCTCCTTTACAAGTTATTCGGATTTCCTTTCGAAGAACCCAGCGTTACCTGCCAATGACCCTCAGGTGGTTCTGGTTCGTAAGGTGGGAGGAAAGATACAGAAGGCTGTGGAAGAATTTATGACAGCAGATGGGAAGGCCGACTGGATCAAAGATTACAAATGGGAATTTAATGTTGTCAACGCAGGTGAAGTGAATGCCTGGTGTATGCCGGGTGGGAAAGTGATGGTGTATACCGGATTGCTCCCGGTAACCCAGGACGAGGAAGGACTTGCTGTTGTGATGGGACACGAGATCGCGCATGCCATTGCCCAGCATGGCAACGAACGAATGAGTCAGCAATACCGGGCTCAGAATATCGGTAAGGCCGGACAGGCGCTCGTAGGAGTGGGTGCCGGACAAGGTGCAGCAGATCTTTTCGGAGCCACTTACGGAGTTGGAGCCGGGCTTACCCTGCTGAAGTATTCCCGTACACATGAATCGGAGGCCGATAAACTTGGAGTGGTGTTCATGGCTATGGCGGGATACGATCCAGAAAAATCAATAGAATTCTGGACACGAATGTCGGCCAATGGTGGAGGCGGAGGGATGCAGATGCTCAGTACGCATCCGAGCGATCAAAAACGTATTGATGATCTGAAAAAATTTATGCCAAAGGCAAAAAGTTACTTTAAAAAATGACGCTGACCGGAATCATACTGCTTATTGCCCTGGCGCTGGTTCTTCTGGTGATAGAGATTCTGTTTGTGCCGGGAATGATTCTTGGAACCATTTCCTTCCTGATGATGTGCGCAGGGGTATATCTTGCGTATAGAGAACATGGAGACGAAGTAGGACATATTGTGTTTGCTTGTACTGCGCTTGCCGGAGGCGGACTAACCTGGTGGGCCTTTAAGACAGATGTGTGGACCAAAGTATCTGTGAATACCCATATGGATGGGAGGGCTAATCTGATAGAACATCTGAATATCAAAGACGGAGACACGGGTCAATCTGTTTCACGCCTTGCCCCCATGGGAAAAGCCTTGCTCAATGGTCACCTCGTGGAAGTGCAGGCCTTCGAAGGATTCATTGACGAGAACCGAGAAATTATTGTTCACCAGGTATCGCCTGCAAAAATTATCGTAAAACTTAAAACCTGACCTCTACATGAACCAATCCACTCTTATTTTCTATGCAGCCGTTGCAATTGGCGGACTGATTTTTATGATTATTTTCTTTCGATTCCTGCCTGTGGGACTCTGGATATCAGCTCGTTTATCGGGTGTAAAAGTATCCCTGATCCAGCTGGCACTGATGCGCATCCGGAAAGTTCCGCCTTCTACGATCACCAATGCCATGATTACGTCGCATAAAGCAGGCATACAGCTCACACGTGATGAACTGGAAGCGCACTTTCTTGCCGGAGGCAGAGTGCAGGGCGTGGTGAATGCACTGATCTCCGCTGATAAAGCAAACATTCCGCTGAACTTCAAACTCGCTACCGCGATTGATCTGGCAGGTCGCGATGTGTTCGATGCCGTTCAGGTTTCTGTTAATCCAAGAGTGATAGATACCCCGCCGGTAAGTGCCGTTGCAAAGGATGGTATTCAGCTCATTGTTAAAGCCCGGGTTACGGTTCGCGCCAATATTAATCAGCTGGTTGGAGGTGCAGGCGAAGAAACCATTCTTGCCAGGGTGGGAGAGGGGATTGTAACTACCATCGGTTCAAGTATGGACCACAAAAAGGTGATGGAGAATCCGGATCAGATTTCCAAGACTGTATTGGCAAAAGGACTGGATGCCGGAACGGCGTTCGAAATCCTTTCAATTGATATCGCGGATATTGACATCTCGGAAAATATCGGGGCGAAACTACAGGCCGAACAAGCCGGCGCTGACCTGAAAGTAGCGCAGGCTAAAGCTGAGGAGCGGCGCGCAATGGCGGTGGCCTATGAGCAGGAGATGCGTGCGAAGGCCCAGGAGGCAAAAGCGAAAGTTATCGAAGCGGAAGCGCAGATCCCCCTTGCAATGGCAGAGGCTTTCCGTAGCGGGAATATGGGCATCATGGATTATTACAAGATGCAGAATATTCAGGCTGATACTAATATGCGCGATAGCATTGCGAAACCCGGTCAGGATAAGCCCAAGAAAGACTGATCCGGTTTATTCATTAAATCCCTCCTGACCAATAAGTTGGGAGGGCTTTTTTATGAGGTTTATTTTATATCTTTGCCCTCCTTTTTGGGACCCGTAGCTTAACTGGATAGAGCATCTGACTACGGATCAGAAGGTTGGGGGTTCGACTCCCTCCGGGTCCGCCTTCGGTCACCAAAGCTCAATGAGCGAAGGTGACCTTATTGTTTAACTGAAATTCGGGGTGTAGCGTAGCCCGGTTATCGCGCATGGTTTGGGACCATGAGATCGCAGGTTCGAATCCTGCCACCCCGACAACCGTTTGCCTGTGTACTCAGGCAAATGGTCTTGTCGAGCGAAATCGAGTCATGGTCCCGTAGCTCAGCTGGATAGAGCAGCTGCCTTCTAAGCAGCAGGTCACACGTTCGAATCGTGTCGGGATCACAAACTACTGGAGTTTTTTCTTTAGTTTAGCGCATATCTTCCGCGATGTGCTGAAAGGCTTTAAAAACAAAGTGGGTCGTTATATCCTTCGCCAGGAACTCCAGAACCTGCCCCGGCAACGCGCATTCCTGAATCTGGATGAATCAAAAACCATTGGAATCTTGTTCTCCTTCACAACTCCGGAAGAATTTGACCTGCTGAAGAAATATGTTGGGTATCTCAAAGATCATAAGAAAAAAGTGAAAGCTTTCGGGTATGTAGATGCAGACACTGAACCGCCCGGGCTATCCTACTCTAAAGTCGAATTTGAATTTTTTACCAGAAAAGATCTGAATTGGTACGGACGCCCCACCAATGTATACACACAAAATTTCATGGACGAAGAGAGAGATGTTCTTATTGACCTGAATCTGACGGATGTTGTTCCTTTAAAGTTCATGGCAGCGAAGGCAAACTCTAAATTCAAAATTGGAAAACTCTCGAATGAGAATAAAAAGTATTACGATATGCTCATTGAATACGATAAAACAAAAACATTTAAATTTTTTCTCGCACAGGTAGACACGTACCTGCTCATGATCAACAAAAAGGAAAACAGCGTACAAAAATGAGAAAAGCTCCAGACCTGACCGGAACCGGCGTAGCCATAGTAACCCCGTTTAAAGCAAAGGGAAAGGTGGATTATAAGGGATTGAAAAATGTGCTGGAACATATTATCCGGGGTGGAGTAGAGTATGTGGTAGTGCTTGGCACCACCGGTGAATCAGCAACGCTGGACAAGGAGGAAAAGAAGGAAGTACTTTCTTTTATTGTGGAAAAAACGATGGGGAGAGTCCCTGTTGTGGCAGGTATTGGAGGAAATCATACGACCGAAGTAATCAAAGGCTTTTCTTCCCTCCCTCTTAAAGGAGTTTCAGCCATACTGTCGGTTTCTCCCTACTATAATAAACCTAATCAGAGAGGAATCTATGCGCATTACAAAGCACTGGCCGGAGAATCTCCGTTGCCTTTGATCCTCTATAATGTGCCCGGTAGAACAGCCATGAATCTCACAGCCGAAACCACCCTGAAGATTGCGCATGATTTTCCGAACATTATCGCAACGAAAGAGGCTTCCGGTAATCTGGAGCAGGTCATGAGTATCATAAAACACAAGCCTAAAAACTTTAAAGTGATATCCGGCGACGATAATCTCACCCTTCCTATGATTGCCTGCGGAGCAGAAGGTGTGATTTCCGTTGTAGCCAATGCCTATCCGAACGTCTTTTCAGAGATGGTACGCCAGGCGCTTAAAAATAATTACAGCAAAGCCAGGGATCTGCATTACAAACTGACAGATATTACAGGTCTTTTATTTGCAGACGGTTCGCCCGGAGGGGTGAAGGCTGCATTGGAGATGTTGGGCATTTGCAGATCAGATGTAAGACTGCCCCTGGTCAAAATATCCGACCATGTACAAAGGATGCTTAAGAAGCAAATGGAAACCATAAAATGAGACTGACCGTACATGCCAAGCCCGGCGCAAGAAAAAATGAGGTTGAATACCTCGAAGACGGATCTGTAAGGGTGTGGTTGCGCTCCGGTCCTGTAGACGGAAAAGCAAATAAAGAGTTGATTGAATACCTTTCCCAGATACTTGGTACGCCCAAACGGAACGTCCGCATCCATACCGGTTCTGCAGGAAGATATAAATTGATGGACATAGATCTTGAGGAGAAAGAGGTGAAGGAAATCCTTGAAGCTTACCGCGTTCCTAAGCCCTGAGCCTACGCTTCCGGTGTAATCTTAGTATCTTTACAGACAGTGCAACGTTCCGATCTCTCCAGTTACAGTAATTCCTGGTACTCTCCAGGAGCTGGAATTGTAACGCGTTCACTTTGGTACCTGATCCATGCTGCATTCTTTAACTCCGCATACCCCTTCGGTCGTGTCAGGGTTTTCTGGCTGCGTGCTTTCGGGGCAAAAGTGGGAAAAGGTGTGGTTGTGAAACCTCATGTGAAGATAAAATATCCCTGGCGATTAAAGATCGGGAATTATTGCTGGATCGGAGAAGAGGTATGGATCGACAATCTGGAGAACGTGATCATCGGCGATCATGTTTGCATTTCACAGGGCGCTATGCTCCTCACCGGAAATCACAATTATACGAAGCCAACATTCGACCTTATGGTAAATGGGATCACGCTTGAAGATGGGGTATGGATAGGAGCCCAGTCGTTGGTTGCCCCCGGCGTTACATGTAAAAGCCACAGTGTGCTTTCGGTCAAATCTGTTGCGGTGAACGACCTCGATGCTTATGGTATTTATCATGGTAATCCGGCTGTCAAAGTAAAAGAACGCATTATTGTCTGACATGCTGAACTTCTGCTTTCGCTCCCCACTTTGAAGATCTCTGTTATAACAGTTTGCTATAATTCTGCTAAAACCTTAGGAGACACGCTCCAGTCTGTTGTATCGCAGGATCACGACAATAAGGAATACATTGTTGTAGATGGCGGGTCGTCAGATCAAAGCCTGCAAATCATTCAGAGCTTTGGCACTAAGATCAATCGTTTTGTTTCTGAAAAAGACAACGGCCTGTATGATGCGTTGAATAAGGGAATAGGCCTGGCCACCGGAGAGGTGATCTCCATCCTTCATTCCGACGACAGGTTTGCTCATGGACATGTACTCAGCGATGTAGCGGATGCATTTAACAAAAACAACTGCGAGAGTTTGTATGGCGACCTGGATTACATGGACGGATCCATGCAGAAGGTGGTTCGGAAATGGAGAAGTGGTCCATACAATCGCTCGCGCTTTTTATCCGGCTGGATGCCCCCGCATCCTGCATTTTTTCTGAAACGTTCTGCTTATGAAAATTTCGGGACTTTCAATACAGCATTTACCATTTCAGCGGATTACGAGTTGATGCTCCGGATGCTCTATAAAAACAAGGTAAGCAGCTTTCATTTGCCAGCCGTGTTGGTAAAGATGAGAGTAGGAGGGAAGAGCAATGTCTCTATCAGGAACCGGGTTAATGCCAATCAGGAAGATCGAAAAGCCTGGGAGGTGAATGGTATTCAGCCGCGATGGTATACGCTTACAATAAAACCACTAAGAAAACTGGGGCAGTTCTTTTAGAATTTAGCTCGGCTTTTCCGCTTCTTGTACTTCCTTGTCTTGAAGTAGCTGCTGTAACGCGACTTAGAGAATCTTGATTTCCCTCTCAGCACATAGCTGTAATTGAATGTGGTGAAGAGGTAGGAGTCATTGTGCGTGGGATCTCCCCGTTTGGCACCGTAACTTAGAATGGGATCCCATGCGTAATTGTTGGGATTCTCCATTTCTGTATTGTTCGGATCATAACCGGAGGCGTAATCATTGTATACCTGCTGCTGCCATGCATTGGCATCGGCAGAGAGGGTGGAGGGATCCTTGTAGGTAGTGCTTATATCATCAAGATAATCGGTAAACATGGTTCGCCAGCCGAGTTCCCATCCAATACGATGTTCCCGCTTGATGGTAAAGAATAATCCAACGCCGGTAGGAACTACGACGGTAATTTTGGAATATTTCACCCCTTCGTTCATCATCGGACGAAGAGGTGTCCATGAACCATTAAGTTTTCCTTTTGGATTGTGGTAAAGTCCGCCCACGCCGGCAAATGCATAAAAACGTAAATCATTGCGGAAGCGATAGCTTCTTCCAATATCCGAGACTTCGTAAAAAATGAACTCACCGGTGATGGCCAGCTCAAAGATATCATTGCGTACATGAAGGTTTCTGCCCACCCGGCCCGGATTGGTGGAAAGTGAATCGGCTCCTTCCAGACGGGCATAAGTAATCATTCCTTTCAGTAGGATCTGCGGATGAAACTTGTACCGGGCGAATCCATTGATGTCCCAGCGTGTTTCACGTAACTTCAGATCAGACACAAAGTCACGGCGCGTTTTTTCCTTGCCTCCCATTTCTCCAAGGATATTGGCAAAGCCGATCCCGCCTCCGAAATCCCAACGGAACTGAGCCGTGACAACCAGAGGCAGAAGGCACACTAAAAGACCTATACTACGTTGAAAACGCATTACCTGCAAAGATAAGGAAAGGGGAGGAGAATCTCTATTCCTCCTTTTTGTTCTTCTTTGTTGGCTTGGAATTTGGCTTTATTACGCTGATTTTCAGCTCATTCTTGTCCTTATCCAGGCTTACCTCAATGCCATCTCCTTCGGTGAGATTGCTTTTGATTATTTCCTCTGCCAGGGGGTCTTCGATGTACTTCTGAATAGCTCGTTTCAGTGGGCGAGCTCCAAACTGCTGATCATAGCCCTTGTCTGTAATAAATTCTTTCGCCGGATTAGTGATGGTGATGCTGTAACCCAATCCACCAATTCGTCCGTAAAGCTTCTCCAACTCAATATCAATGATCTTGTAGATATCCTCTTTGCTGAGCTGATTGAATACAACCACATCGTCAATCCGGTTAAGAAATTCAGGCGCAAATGCTTTCTTCAGCGCACCCTCGATTACATTTCGGGCATGATCTTCCGACTGGTCCTGTTTGGCATTTGTGGTAAATCCAACTCCCTGTCCGAAATCCTTCAGCTGACGGGAACCAATATTGGATGTCATGATGATGATGGTATTTTTGAAATCCACCTTTCTACCCAGTGAATCCGTCAGCTGACCATCGTCTAGAACCTGCAGGAGCAGATTGAATACATCCGGATGTGCTTTCTCAATCTCGTCGAGGAGTACCACCGCATAAGGTCTGCGGCGCACTTTTTCAGTCAACTGTCCGCCTTCCTCATAGCCAACATATCCCGGAGGAGCACCTACCAGACGTGACACCGCAAATTTTTCCATGTACTCACTCATATCAATGCGGATCATCGACTCCTCGGAGTCGAACAAGTAGCGTGAAAGAATTTTTGCCAGCTGCGTTTTTCCGACCCCGGTAGGTCCGAGGAATATAAACGAGCCGATCGGCTTATTAGGATCTTTGAGTCCGGCCCGGTTACGCTGGATAGCCTTCACGACTTTAGCGACCGCCTGATCCTGCCCAATGACCTTCCCTTTTAATTCATCCGCCATGCTTACCAGCTTATTGCTTTCGCTCTGGGCAATCCGTTTCATTGGGATACCGGTCATCATAGCCACCACTTCAGCAACATTTTCATCCGAAACAGTCTGGCGGTGTTGTTTGGTTTCTTCTTCCCAGGCCTTTTTGGCAGCTTCCAGCTGCTCGGCCAGCTGACGTTCAGAGTCACGCAGCCGGGCGGCTTCTTCATATTTTTGGGAGCGTACCACTTTATTCTTTTCTTCTTTTACATCCTCAATCTTCTTTTCAATATCAAGAATGTTCTTTGGTACCTGAATATTCGTGATATGCACTCTTGAACCAGCTTCATCCAGTGCGTCAATGGCTTTATCAGGAAGGTGCCGGTCAGTAATATAGCGCGCAGTCAGATTGACACACGCCTTGATTGCTTCTTCTGTATACGTTACGTTATGGTGATCCTCGTATTTGGACTTGATGTTGTTGAGGATTTGAATGGTTTCCTCTACGGTAGTGGGTTCAACGATTACTTTCTGGAAACGGCGCTCAAGTGCTCCGTCTTTTTCGATATACTGCCGGTATTCATCCAGCGTTGTGGCGCCAATACACTGAATTTCGCCTCGTGCCAGTGCAGGCTTAAACATATTGGAGGCGTCCAGGGAACCGGAAGCTCCGCCGGCACCGATAATAGTATGAATTTCATCAATGAACAGGATCACGTCAGGAGATTTTTCCAGTTCATTCATGACCGCCTTCATTCTTTCTTCAAACTGTCCGCGGTATTTGGTTCCCGCTACCAGCGACGCAAGGTCCAGTGTAACCACCCGCTTATTGAAAAGCACGCGGGAAACCTTACGCTGAATGATACGCAGTGCCAGTCCTTCCGCAATAGCCGATTTTCCAACACCCGGTTCACCAATCAGGATCGGGTTGTTCTTCTTACGCCGTGAAAGTATCTGAGAAACCCGCTCAATCTCCTTTTCCCTTCCAACAATAGGATCGAGCTTTCCTTCTTCCGCCATTCGCGTAAGGTCGCGTCCGAAATTATCGAGAACGGGCGTCTTGGATTTGCTGTCGCTGCCCTTTTTTGGCGTGGAAAATGAAGCGTTTTCGTCCTGATCGTCATCGTCTGCAGGATTAGCAGGAAATTCCGCCCGCGTATCTGTGTTGCCGGTACTGTTCATGTTCTGTAATTCTTCTTTGATTGTTTCATAATCCACGGAGAACTTCTTCAGCGAGCGCGTGGCCACACTCTCTGCATCTTTTAGTATAGAAAGCAGAAGGTGCTCCGTTCCTATCACTGCACTTTTAAAAAGTTTCGCCTCCAGATAGGTCACTTTCAGCGTACGCTCTGCCTGTTTGAGCAGGGTGATATTGTCAAGATTGGTCACTGATTTCCTGGAAACCGGGGCAATAGAGACCTCAATTTCCTTCCGTAATTCTGATAAATCCACGTCCAGCGTTTTCAGCAGCCGGATAGCCATTCCTTCTCCTTCCCGAATCATTCCCAGTAACAGGTGCTCTGTACCAATGTAGTCGTGCCCCAGTCGTAGCGCCTCCTCCCGGCTATAGGTGATCACGTCTCTTACTCGCGGCGAAAATTTTGCTTCCATAGAGGGTCTTTTTCCGTTCGATTCCGGGGTTTGATAAAGTTAAACAATTCGTGTCATTCAAATATACCACATCGGACTAAAAACAGGGGAGGGTAGGGAGCATTTTTTCAACCCGTTTGTGTTGATAATTAGAATATTAGTGTTGATAAGTCCAACTCCATAATTACCCTGAAAATACCCGAAAAAAGTACCTTCGGGGACCCTTGCTTTAAGGAGAAAAACCACAAAAACCGGACCTATTCAACGCGCTATGGCAGAAGGAGAGAAGATTATTGATATTAATATTGAAAATGAGATGAAAACAGCCTACATCGACTACTCGATGTCGGTGATCGTCTCCCGTGCTTTACCTGATGTAAGGGACGGACTGAAGCCCGTTCACCGAAGGGTGCTGTTCGGGATGCAGGAACTGGGCGTGCTCTCCAATCGTCCGTATAAGAAATCAGCCAGAATTGTGGGGGAAGTACTCGGAAAGTATCACCCACATGGCGACACGGCGGTATATGATACCATGGTACGGATGGCACAGGAGTGGAGTCTTCGGTATCCGCTGGTAGACGGGCAAGGAAACTACGGAAGCATTGACGGTGATTCTCCAGCTGCCATGCGTTATACAGAAGCAAGGCTGAGAAAGATAGCGGAGGAGATGCTGTCAGATATTGACAAGAATACAGTTGATTTCAAACCTAATTTTGATGATTCTCTGGAGGAGCCTACCGTTCTTCCGTCCAGGATGCCTAATCTTCTGGTGAACGGAGCCAGCGGCATTGCTGTGGGAATGGCCACCAATATGGCTCCTCACAATCTGACCGAAGTGATCAATGCCACCATCGCCTATATCGAAAACAAGGAGATTCCGGTGACAGGTCTCATGAAATATGTGACGGCTCCTGATTTCCCAACTGCAGGGATTATTTACGGCTATGAAGGTGTTCGTGAAGGATATGAAACAGGACGAGGCCGGGTGGTGATCCGTTCACGCGCAACGATTGAGCCCTGGAAGGACCGGGAACGAATCGTGGTAACAGAAATACCCTATCAGGTAAATAAAGCCGAACTGATCAAGCGCACCGCAGAGTTGATCAACGATAAAAAGATTGAGGGTATCTCTGATATTCGTGATGAAAGTAACCGGGAAGGAATCCGGATCGTGTATGAATTAAAGAAGGATGCCATTGGCAATGTGGTGCTGAACAACCTGTTCAAGCATACCAGCCTGCAGACGACTTTTTCAATCAACAATATTGCCTTGGTTGGAGGACGTCCCATGTTGCTGAATCTGAAGGATCAAATTAAATATTATGTAGAACACCGGCATGAGGTGGTAATCAGGCGCACCAAGTTTGAACTGGAACAAGCCGAAAAACGCGCCCATATTCTCGAGGGATATCTTAAAGCGCTGGATCACCTGGATGAGGTGATCAGACTGATCCGGGAATCTGCCACGCCCCAGGAAGCGCAGGAGGGACTGATAAAGCAATTCGGACTGAGTGAGATTCAGGCGAAGGCAATACTGGAGCTCCGACTGCGCGTACTTACCGGTATGGAGCGCGACAAGATCAAGGAAGAATATGCAACACTGATGGAGTTGATCTCCTTCCTGAAGGAAGTACTGGCCAGCGAACCCTTGCGAATGGAGATCATCAAGGACGAACTGGGAGAGATCCGGGAGAAATACGGCGATGAGCGTCGAACGGAACTGGTGCTCGCTGCCGGCGAGTTCCGGATGGAGGATATGATCGCCGATGAAGATGTGGTGATCACCATTTCCCATATGGGGTATATCAAACGGACGCCACTAACAGAATACCGGCGGCAGAACAGGGGAGGAACCGGTTCACGCGGATCCTCCACCAGGGAGGAGGATTTCCTGGAACACCTGTTTGTCGCATCCACTCATAACTATATTCTCTTCTTCACGGAAAAGGGAATGTGCTTCTGGTTAAAGGCATTCGAGATACCTGAAGGAAACAAGACCAGCAAAGGCCGTGCTATTCAGAATCTGGTCAACCTGCAACCGGGAGACAAGGTGAAAGCCTACATCAATGTGAAAAATCTGACTGACGAATCCTATATCAACAACAATTATATTGTGATGTGTACCCGAAAAGGTGTGATCAAGAAAACCACACTGGAAGCGTATTCCCGGCCACGCACCAACGGTATTATTGCCATTACGATCCGCGAAGGTGATTCGCTGCTGGAGGCCTGCATGACCAACGGACAAAATGAGATCATGCTGGCTGCCAAAGAAGGAAAAGTGTGCCGGTTCAATGAATCCGTAGTGCGCCCGATGGGTAGGGGCGCATCAGGCGTAACAGGAATGAATCTGGATGAGGAGGAATATAAAGACAACGAAGTTGTGGGTATGATCTGTCTGAACGACAGCAAGACGAATGTGCTGGTGGTTTCAGAAAAGGGTTATGGCAAGCGTTCCGACATTGAGGAATACCGGATCACCAACAGGGGAGGAAAGGGTGTGAAGACGATTAATATCACTGACAAAACCGGGAAACTGGTTGCCATCAAGGAGGTAAATGATAAGAACGATCTTATGATCATCACCCGGTCGGGTATCACCATTCGCATGGCTGTGGCTGATCTGCGGGTGATGGGAAGGGCAACGCAGGGAGTCCGGCTTATCAATCTCCGGGAAGAAGATGAAATCGGGGCAGTGGCAAAGGTGGACATTGATGAGGAGAATGTGCCCGAAACGAATGGAGAAAATGGACCCGAAGCGTCTGATCAGGAGAAAGGAGGGGAAGAAAATGGCTCACAAATTGATACTACGGAGGAAAATAGCCCCGAATAATAACATAAACCTATGAAAAACAACCTTTTGATTGTCGCTCTGATTCTGGCTGGCTTCCCATTGCTTGCACAGCAAAACAAAGTGGTCAGTGCAATCAAGTACCTCGAAGAGTACAAACAAACACGGGAAGAGGAAACCTTGCTCAAAGCAAGGGAACGTATCGACACGGCTTGTAATCACCCCGACACACGCGACAAAGCTAAAACCTGGCACGTGAAGGGGGAGGTCTATTATGTACTATTCAACCATGAATGGGAAAAAATCAAAAAGGCGAGTAAGGAAACCGACGACAAGAAGAAGAACACGGAAGCTTTTTCCAAAGTAGACATGTCGAATCTTGAGGTAGCACTTACTGCATTCAAAAAATGCCTGGAACTGGATGTAAAGAAGGATTACTCAGAAGATAAAAAAAGTATCGCCGTAGGGATGCAATTCATTTATGAAAAAGCTGTAAGTCTCTATAACAGCAAAGACTTTTCCAGCGCATCTAAATACTTTGAAGCTTATTCTGTGGCCAGCAGTTTATATCTCGGAAAAGCCGACACCAACGGTCTGGAAAATGCAGAAGTGGCGGCCGGCTATGCAAAAGAATATGACAGGGCCATTGGTTTGGCAATGAAACTGATTGGAATGAACGTAAAGAAGGAAATGAATTATGAAAAGATACTGGATTACTATAAACTGAAAAAAGACAACGATGGACTGAACGCGTGGGTAAAAAAGGGCCGCGCAGATTTTCCCAATAATATCAAGTTCATCATCGAAGAGCTTAACAGTTATATTTCTCAGGGAAAGTCCATCGAAGCGCTGGACATCCTGGAACTGGCTATTCAAAAAGATCCGGGCAATGCGGATTTGTACCGGGTAAAAGGTCAAACCTATACCAATCTGGCATTTCCTGAGGGAGATAAAAAGCCTGCGGATTTCGACAAATACGTAAAGCAAGCTGAGGTAGCACTATTGAAATCCAATGAGTTAAAGCCTAACGATTCCCATATATTATACAGCATTGGCGCCTTTTATAATAACTGGGGAGCATTTGTTTTCAACCAGGCCCAAAATGAAAAGGATATGAGTAAATTAGCGGCAGGAGAGAAAGCTGCGGAAGATATCTTTAAGAAGGCTATCCCGTATCTGGAGAAAGAAATTGAGATTGATCCCACTGATAAGGATGCTTTAAGAGCATTAAAGCAACTCTACCTCAAGACAGGGCAGGGGGATTCGGAAAAGTTTAAAAAGGTCGACAATATGCTTAAGAACTAAAGCCATGGTTTTTGAGAAATGTTGATTCTTTCATGACCCCCGCAGAGATGCGGGGGTTTGTGTTTTAATACGATATTCATGATAATCAGTTAGATATATGTTAACATAATGTTTATTATAGGCAACATTCAATTTATCTATTGTCAGCTAAGAATTTGCCTATAATTAGCATTGATGTTAAGGAAGTCGCCCTCACACGCTGTATATTTATGGGATGAGGCCAGCAGAGAAATTGGTTTACGGAAAGGTTAAGAGCGAACTCCGGCCACTCTCAGAAATTCAAAATGAATTAGGTGTCACTTATCAGGAAGTGTACGGGATTGCAATGGACTTGGTGAAGGAAGGATTAATCAGGGATAAGGTAATAGGAATTGAGACTTATGTATGTAGGGTAATTGAAAAAGACAAGAAGAGTTTGATTGAAAAATATTGGTGGGTAATTGGATTGCTTGCCTATTTTGGTGGTGTGTATTCTCCAATACTTACCGATATGGCGAGGAAATATACCCTACCACAAAGCATCCAAGAACAAATAGAACCCACAAAACAAGACTCAGCACGGTATCGCCCCCGCACTTTTTAGCGGAGTTTTCTTTTCCTTTTTGTACAGGCTTTTCCCTAACTACGTTAGGTCGCCTTTCAAAAAGACGAATCAAGCCCCATTCCTCGCCTCATTTTGCGAAATACGCAAAACCGTAATCCTCCGTCCTCATAAAAATTCGGACTCTCAGTCTTACTTTTCGGCGAGGAATGGGGCTTGATTCTGAAAAGCAAACATCTTGTTAATTCATTGACTGCCATAACATAATGCAATCCATTATAGGATAAGTTACATGAAAGTAGTTTACGGTGTATTATGCGGGGTTTCTACGATGTATATTTGATCCATTATATCCTCAGGTGAGTAATAGTGTTCTTCTTGCCCATACAAAACTGACACTCCGGGCCGATGGTGTTGTGGAGATAGTCTGTGGTGATGAAGTACATTACAAACGCACGCATGTTGAAGAACTAAATAGCGGGCTTGAACAATTACTGGGGAATTCAAAAGCTTGTTTGCTGGTGTTAGTCGGCAAGCATACTTCGATCTCCAAAGATGGCCGGGAATATTCCGCAACTCCAGAGGCTACCCGCTTTTCTATTGCAGAAGCCTATGTGCTTCAAAATATGGCTCAACGGATCGTTGGAAACTTCTATATCCGGATGGATAAACCACCTGTTCCTACGCGGATGTTCAGCCATACGAATGAAGCTGAAAAATGGTTCAAAAAATTCTACGGTACTACCGGTGCCGGCCCAGAAGAATTATAGCAAGAGTACCTCCGCCCGTTATTCCCAGCAACATGGATGTAAACAATACAACCACGTCCATTACGCCGTCAAATACATTGCTACCCCTGTCCGAAAGAAAATAAAGCCCTGCCCAGGCTGCACCGGCACATAGCATTGCCCCCAACGTAAATTTCAAAACATTACCCGGACTCCTCCTCCACTTCGGATGTAATTCCAGAATAACAAATCCAACGAATGAAGAGAGGATGGCCAGCGCCACCAGTACCAGTAAAATAAGAATCATAGTTCGCTCAGAATGACGGGCTGCTGATGGTCCGGTACTTCTTTTTCTTAGGTTTCATGGATTTCGGATACTTTACGGAAAAGTTAAAGTTAATGGTTTTCACCTCACCTGGTTGCAGCGTTAGCTTCCATGTTACCTGTCCGGAAGGCTTATCATATATTCCTCCGCTCAGTTCCGCTATATGGATGTCTATCCTGCTATCGTTATCCATCGGCACCTGATCCGAAATGCTAAGTGTGAGTGTGGATTCCCGGTTGTTTTTAACTGTAATCTCATATTTGAAGGTTTCCTTCTCATAGTTTCCGATGATCTGCCGGTCGTTACGCTCTGATTTCTTTACCCTGGAAATAGCAATTTTACTGTCGCGCCCAAGACTTAATTCCAGTGTGTCGGAAATCTCGCGTACATTAATTCTTGATTGTCCGATGTAGGTGCCGTTAAAATAGATGGATGCATTTCCGGAAACCAGGTTCAGATCCGTCCATCCTACCACTTTTGCAATCAGGAATGCATCCTTATCCATTTTTGGAACAGAAACATACTCATACCGGGCATCCAGCATTTTATTATTCACGTCCACCAGGTAAGGCTTACTATCTGAAGGAATCGTATAGGGTAATGCAATATCAAACTCCGCATTGAGCTCATCTACCTCCACCATCTTGAACTCCACATTGGCGTTATCTTTCTTTAACTGCACAATCTGGCTTTGCTGGTAGGAATAATTGGCGTTTTCTTCTGATGTTCTCTGCTCGCCGGTAAAAGACCAATCATCCAGCTTAGGATATTGGGCACCCATCCGCGGATCGGCTGTGGATAGTTTTAATTTAACATTCACCCAGTCTACTCCGGTATTGTTAAAAATATTTGCCTTATAAAGCATTTCCACCGGCTTCGTTACACCTTCCACCCGGATATCATATTTCGGGGTCCAGCCGGCATCCGCCACCCTGTATTTGAGGTCAAATCCACAGCTTCCCCCCTCCCCTGCCAGTAATAGAACACTCACCTCTGAACTTGGCGGATTGATGCGTAAGTTTAATTCATTATACTGTTTACTCAGCAAATCAAGTCGTTGTGACCACCGCACCTCCTGCTTTCCGATCTTGTATAATTCCATATTAATGTCTGTAATCCGTTTGCGGAAGAAATCCGCACTTTTCTCGGTTTCGGATGCCGGCTGCCCTTTATCCTTTCCAAGGATTGCATCGTTTTTCGAAAGAAGCTCCTTTTCCTGAGTAAGAGCATCCTTCCTGCCACGCAACAAGGCTAGTTCATCCTTTACCAACTCTATACTATCGCGGATGGGACGGATCTTTGTATTATCGGGAACCGGCTGAAGAAAATTGTTTCCGCTGAATACCGAAAGAATGACGGCGCTCTTCTTATTTATATCCACTATTATGCTTCCCGGATCAAGCTTGGCTGAAAGGTTTGTGAATTTGACCAGGTTCTTTCCCTTTTGGAGATTCAAATCGGCATGATACCTTAGTTCAGCACCTGTTAAAAACACAGTTACCTGATAAGGTTTTGGCTCGCTGTTTACTTCCGGCACCTCTTCTGCGAAAGCCATCATGCTGAGCACCAGGAGAATGATCATCGTTACTTTTTTCATACGTTATTTTTGATCTTGTAAGCGAATCTTCAGCAACAATTCATGCGAAGGATTCCAATGTATTTTATTGTTAAGTATATACGGCTTCATATCATAACTGTAGCTTATTAAAGCCTGTTCACCAAAAAGAAAGAAGCCAGCCCGCCAGGTCATATGACCGTAATACGGTCCCACCCGCTTATATCCCAAACCGGCTACTATCTTTTTATGTATATAATAGTTGGCCTGAAATTGCACAAGAGAATACGTTGCGTTCGATTCACGGATCTCAAATCCACGATCAAAAGAGGCAAAAAGAAGCACTTGAGATGCTCGTGTAACCGCGAAATGATAGAGGCCGTGAACGCTCCATGTCTTACCGGGCGACAGCTCTGTAAGTGTATCGCTGTCAAGCACCTTCCAGTGAATGTCGCGGAGGCTGAAACCGGCATACTTTCCTGCTTGTCCGTACAATGTGATGCCGAAGTCTGAAGAAAGATATTGGCGGTGAAGTGGGTATGGCCAGGGAGCAAATTCGGGAGAGGCTGTGAATGTCGGGTACGGATACGCCAGGTCCAGCTTCGTGTATTTTAATCCTGCCCCCGCGCACAGATACATCTTGTCCAGAAATACTACACGGTAGGCCCACCGGAGTCCTGTGCTGGCGGTGTTTTGGGTATCAAAGCCATCCTTATACTCCGCAAAAAAACCCAGGGCCTGATTGATACGAGAAGAATACAGGTTCACGCTCAGGCTTCCCAGATTGGCATGCATGGGGTGATTTCTCCACTGGCTGCGTGCGATGAGAGAGAACTGGCCCCGGTCGGGACCGATAATCAGCGCAGGGTTCAGCGTTCCCATCACTCCGTTGTACTGATTAAAGTAGGCGGGTTGGGAATGCAGCCGCAGAAATACAGCTACCAAAAGAAGCAAAACTGTTTGTCTCATAAAAAAAGCCCCAAAGTGACTCTGTCGCTTTGGGGCCGGCGATATTAAGTTCTCTTTTAGTGTTTGTGCTCGACGCGTTTAATGGAACATCCGATCGACTTAGTAGAATTGATCTCCACTTTTTTTCCGTCAATCACGCTGCTCAGGGCATCGCGGAGGTACCATGTTTTGATGGCACTCATATCTTTCGGGCTATCATCAATTCCCCCTTTGTATACCAGCTTGCCGTCTTTGTCAAAAAGGAAAACATGAGGCGTTTTGCTGGCTCCGAAAGCGTCGGCCACCTCTGAATTGGCATCCAGCACATAAGGAACTGTGTACTTGTTATCAGCAGCATATTTCTTCATGGCATCAAACGAATCTTCGTTGCCACGATACGCCTCGTTGGAATTCACCAGCACCACTCCGATATCGGAAAGTGTAGCCTGCAGGATTCCTTCCTGGATCCGCGACTGATACATGGCAACATAAGGGCAGGTATTGCAGGTGAAAATCACCAGCAGTCCTTTTTTCATTTTGCTCTCGTTCATTGTCACTTCTTTGCCGGAGACATCTTTCATCTTAATATCTCCTTTGGGCATTACAGCTCCGATCTCGAGCTCAGCAGGAGTATGGAGCGTAAATGCGGCCAGACTCAGTGCGGCGATAGCGCCGGCGATAAATACTTTTCCTTTCATGGGATCACAAGGTTATTAGGGTTCAGAACGTAAATTTAATGAATTTAGTTCTTTACTAATAAAAATCATGCCAAAATGCTGAAAATCAGTCTACTTGTATTCATTCAGCCGCTCCTTGTAAAGAAACTTGCTTTGCTGTGATTCAAACGGCCGGTAGATATACCAGGCATATCCGTCCTTCACCCGAATCTTTCCCACATAAGGAAAATACAAGCGTGAAACGCTGATCACCTTCCCGGAACGGATATCAATCTCTTTCAGTGAATAATAACCGTCTTTTAGGAACAATCCGAAAACACGCGAACCGTTTTCTTCCCGAATTAGTCTTCTCCTCCACTCTCTCCACTTTTCAGGCTTATGATAGTTTATAGAGGAAGAATCCAGCACCTTACCGTCTTTATCCATCCGATATAAGTAGTTTTTGTAATGTTCAAACAGGTAAAGGGTATCGCTGATTACAAAAAGCGGTGCATACAGCGGAGTAAAATAGCGTGAACCTGAAAAATTCGTCATGTAAGCCGCGATCTCGCGTTTATCAATTCCGGTTGCGAGTTCCATTTTCCGGGCATATACTTTTTGCCGTGTGGTTAGAAAATCGTACTCAAAGGAATACATGAGTGCCAGGTCTTCATCCAGTATATGACGCAACCGAACGGCCACACTGTCTGACGGATCCCAGCTGTAATAGCTGAATTCGGGATAGTCATCCCTGTAATCAGAAAAAACAATTTTGCCGGCAACGGTATCTATACAAGGGCGTATCAGGTGTTCGAATTCTTCCGGAGGAACCGAAACAAGTCGAAGATTATTTTCTTTAACCAGTACACGGTAAACAGAATCTTTTCCGATCACATTTACATTTCCCAGAAAATCACGGAAGAGCTCTTCTCCGTTCACCGGTATTGGGAAAGTGCTAATGATCCTGCTGTCTTTATCCGCCAGCATTACTTTGCTCTTTTCCGGTTTTTTTTCGAAGGTTAGCAGCACGATCTGTTCTCCAAAGAATTCGAAATCATTAATAAAGAACCTGGATGAGCCTATCACAGTATCCGGCTTGTGGCTTCCGCTGATCAGCACCGGTTCGAACATGATTTGGGAAGGCTGCAGGCTTACGAGAATGAACGCGGAATCTCCGTTCGGGGGGATTGTTGCCCAGGCTGTATCATAGGAAATATGTGTGAAGCGCAGCCGGACCGGTTTATCTCCTTCGGTATTTATACGAAAACATCCTGTAGACCCGGTAACTGATTTCTTGCCCGACTGCATTATTCGGATATTCACTCCGGGTATGGCCTTACCAGTGTTCTTATCCGTCACAATGCCTGTCACTAGTATTTGCCCATGCACCAGCAACGGAATCAAACTCCCAAGCAGCAACAGTACCACACGTGAAAAGATCATATTATCAGAACGCCGCAGGCGTACTAATTCCATAAAACTTTGGAAAAAGAGGGAAATAACTAACCGTTGCTGAGCAAACCGGAAAACACTCCGGATCAGATCTTCAGCATCCAGTTATGGACATCCTCGGCTTTACCACGACGGATATTTTCCAGTTCGGTGGCCACCCTGTTAGAGAATATTCTCTCCTCGGCCGGAGGGAGTACGTAATCTTTTCCTTCGAAGCCAAAAGCACTCATAGGTGCGATTGTTGCTGCCGTTCCCACTCCAAACATGTCCTGGAGCGTTTCTTTCCGGTGTGCATCAATCACCTCATCAATACTTATTTTGCGTTCTTGTACACGGTAACCCCAGTCACGTGCAAGGGTAAGCACACTGTCGCGTGTTATGCCGGCAAGAATCGTATCTCCGAGAGGCGGAGTGATGACGATATCATCAATCACTACAATGATATTCATCGTTCCTGATTCCTCCAGGAAACGGTGGTTTCGGGCATCGGTCCAGATGATCTGCTGGTAGCCTCTTTGCTGAGCCAGCTTGGTTGGGAAGAGGGATCGTCCGTAGTTGCCTGCAGCCTTTACAAACCCGATACCTCCTTCCACAGCCCGAATGTAATTGGTCTCAACCAGCACCTTAATAGGAGCTGAGTAATAGGCTCCGGCGGGAGCAGTAAAGATCATGAAACGATAACTATCAGAAGGCTTTACACCAATGTATTCATCGGTGGAAAAGATAAACGGACGTATGTAAAGTGATGTTCCCGGCTTGGAGGGCACCCAGTTCTTATCCAGCCGCAACAACTCCCGTAAGCCTTCAATAAAAAGATCTTCGGGAACATTTGGAATTGTCATTCGCTCGGCGGAGATATTCAGCCGCTTCCAGTTGTCATAGGGGCGCGATACCAGTATCTCACCTTTTTCTGTTTTGTAGGCCTTTAATCCCTCGAAAATCGCCTGTCCGTAATGCAGCGCACTCATACTTGGTGCGATGGACATTTTCTCGTAAGGAGTAATCCGGATATCCTGCCACTGGCCATCCTGATAATCCGCCAAAAGCATGTGGTCCGAGAATATTTTTCCGAATGCGATATTGTCCGGATCCATTTCCTGAATTCTGGATTTGGATACCTTTCGGATATTGATCTTCAGGGCAGTGTCGATCATAGCTGGTCTCTTTTCAGTAAAGATAACCAAAAAGAATTAATTTTAAATCAAAATTATATCATGCGCTCTCCTTCTCTGTCTCAGCGTTTTCGTTACTGGTTTGACAATACACTCTCTAAAGGAACCATTGCCATTATTGCCTGGTTGGCCGTGCTATCCGGCCTGGTTGTTATGTGCGCTGCCGTTATCCTTGCGATCACAGGATTCGGGGGTGAAGAGCAGGGATTCATCGAAGGAGCATGGCAAAGTTTGATGCGTGCAATGGACGCTGGAAATCTTGCCGGCGACGAAGGCTGGCCCTTGCGCATCATCATGTTTGCCGTTACTATTGCGGGAATTTTTATTGTAAGTATACTGATTGGTACGCTCACCTCCGGCATCGAAGCCAAGCTGGAGGAAATGAGAAAGGGAAAGTCCCTGGTGATCGAGCATAATCATACACTCATCTTGGGCTGGTCTGCCAAGATCTATCCTGTTATTTCCGAGCTCATCATCGCCAATCTGAATCAGAAGAAACCCCGGATTGTGATTATGGCCGACAAGGATAAAGTCGAGATGGAAGATGAGATCCGGTCTCGCTTTCCCGAAACAAGAAACACAAAGATTATCTGCCGATCGGGAAGTCCACTCGATTTGAATGAACTGGAGATTGTAAGTCCTCATAATGCGCGATCCATTGTTATTCTTTCGCCGGAATCAGAGAATCCGGATACAGAAGTGATCAAAGCGATTCTGGCGATCACCAATAATCCCCGGCGAAAGAAAGAAAAGTATCATATCGTGGCAGAAATACGGGAGGAACAGAATATGGAGGCGGCCCGGCTGGTGGGAAATGATGAGGCGGTATTGGTGCTGGCCGGTGAACTGATTGCCCGTGTAACCGCTCAAACCTGCAGACAAAGCGGCTTATCGGTGGTATACACAGAATTACTTGACTTCGACGGAGCAGAAATCTATTTCAGTGCGGAAGATAAACTGGCTGGAAAGACCTACCGGGAAGCGCTTTTCGCTTATGAGGAATCGGCCGTTATCGGACTCTTCCGAAAAAATGGAACCGTGGATATCAATCCCCCTGCCGGAACGCGTATCGAAAAGGGAGATCAGGTAATTGCTATCTCCGAGGATGACGATACGCTGGTTATCAGCGGGAAATCTCAATTTGATGTAGATAACGCAGCCCTAGCCAAAGGGATGGCTGCCACGTCTTCTGCGGAACGAACCCTCCTCCTTGGATGGAACGAAAAAGGAATTACTATTATCAGAGAGCTTGGCAATTATATTAAGGAAGGTTCGGAAATACAAGTTGTTTCGGAAAATGAATCTGCCGCCGCCGATGTGATGAAACTGAGCGAAGAGCTTCCCACCCTCAGGATCGGTCACAAGTTGATGGATACCACGCTGCGGGTGAATCTGGAATCACTGAATGTGGATAGTTTTGATCACATCATCATTTTATGTTATACAGGAATGGATGTACAACAATCCGACGCGAAGACGCTGATCACCCTGCTTCATCTGCGCAGCATCGCAGATCAGCAGCAAAAAGATCTCAATATAGTGAGCGAGATGCTGGATGTACGTAACCGTGAACTGGCTGAAGTAACCAAAGCAGACGATTTTATTGTAAGCGATAAACTTATAAGTCTCATGCTCTCTCAGCTCAGCGAGAACAAACATCTTAAGGCAGTATTTGACGATCTTTTCTCCTCAGAAGGCAGTGAAATCTATCTGAAGCCGGCCTGTGACTACGTCATTGCGGAAACCTCCGTGAATTTTTATACAGTAATGGAATCTGCCCTGCAGAAAAATGAAACGGCCATCGGCTATAAGATCGCCGCCAAGTCGAAGGATGCTGGTGCCGGTTACGGAGTAAAGGTAAATCCGGTTAAATCCGATAAGATCCGGTTTGTCCCTGAAGATAAGATCATTGTTCTGGCGGACAACTGAGTCAAAGGATACGTTTTCCATCCCCTACTCTATTGTCGGAATTACCTGTTAGAATCTTCCGTTCTTATGTGCTTAAACGGGATCTCTATGCCAAAAGTAAAATTCCGTCCCGCGTTCTGTATTCCAATATACCTAAGCCGGCTCAGGTGCGCCGCATAGTTTGTGTTCAGTAGGTTATGTACACCGGCTCTGAATTTAATTTCCGTATTTTTTACTTTGTAAGAAATTCCGCCTCCCAATCCCAGCAACAGATACATGGAACTGGGTGTCTCAAAATAAGCCACGCGATACTGTTCCATATTCAGGTCCGCTGTAAGTTTAAGCCATGCCGCTTTCCAGCGGCTTCCGTTTCTACCCACCGATGGTTCAAATTTAATATCCGTGATTACCCTGGGTGCAGGAATCATCGGAAGCGGAGTGGAACCGGGAAGTGAGGTTCCTTCCACCCAACTGAATACATTACGAATGTGCAGTTTCTCAATGGGATGCCAGTCGGCCATCATCTCCCCGCCGTATAACAGGGCATCTGACTGGGCATGAATGAATATCTCCAGTGTGTCGCCGTCCTCTATGAACATCGCATCGCCGGCCCTGAGCAAATAGGTGTAATCACTAATGATATTCACAAAAAAAGAAGGCTCCAGGTGAAATTTTTTCTTTTCTAAAATCAGTCCGAGATCATACTGAAAACTCATCTCCTGCTTCATTCCCGGATTTCCATATTCAAAGCGCTGCGTTCCTTCGTGCACTCCGGCAGCATACAGTTCGAAGGGATTAGGCGCACGGAATCCGGAGCTGATCGAGTTTTTAATGCTCAGAACCGGAGACAAGCGCAAGGTAAGACCGGTAGAAAAGCTGGGTCCGTAAAAATGATGTACGGTGTCGTTGAATGCCTGAAAAGGTCCGCCTTCCAGTGGACGACCGTAAGCATCCACTGCTGTGCTGAATATCTCCATGCCGCGGTAACTGTAGCGCAAACCCATACTGAAGGTGCTTTTTTTCAGTGTTCTTTTTGAGAACAGGAAAAGGCCGGCATCGGATATCCTGAATTCGGGAATAAGCAGTTCTTCTCCTCTGATCCTGTTCGCTTGATACATGCCGTTAAGTCCCCATATAAATTCCCATCCGCCGGTACGTGGACGGTGAAACTGAATATCCAGTGTGGTGCTAAAAAGGTTGAATTGCATCGCAGCAGTATCTATTGATCCTTCATATTCCTTGCGGATGTTTTCTTGCCATCCCGCTATGATGTCTACATGATATTTTTCACGCAGCAGATGTGTCCGTGAGGTCCATTTCCGGTGTTCGACTTGCTGAAACGGCAGGGCCAGTCTTCTTCCTTTAAGAAAATCTTCCGTAACAGTGTTACCCTCTTCATCCGTAAATGCACCGAGTGAATCCCTCTCACCCTCCATCAGTCCGATTGTACTTTTCCAAACAGAAAGCGCATGCTGAGAATAACCCCACTTCTTCTGCCATCCGAAACCCGCCATCACACTCATTTCGCGGAACATTGAATTGTAAACGATTTCCTCCGGCGTACGGTAATTTCCCGCATTTTTATAGGATGTGCGGAATTTCCACAGGACCCCGTTTCTGTTTCCCTGCAGGAAGGCCGACAGCCCGTACTGCCTGTTATTGCTCTGCATCTCTGAAAACACTTCTCCTTCTATGCTATTCCAGGGCGAAGGAAAAGGTTCGAGAACATTGATCACTCCGCCCATTGCATCTGAACCATAAATGAGACTGGCAGGGCCGCGCATCACCTCTATTCTTTCTGCTCCAAAGGCGTCAAGTTCTACGCCGTGCTCATCACCCCATTGTTGTCCTTCTTGCCGTACGCCGTCGTGCAATACAAGAATACGGTTGAACCCAAGGCCCCTGATCACCGGCTTGGATACCTGTGGGCCGGTGGAAACCTGTGAAACGCCGGGTGTTTTTGAAATTACGTCAATAATATTCGACGGAGCATTCTCTCTCCACTCATTTTTATTCATGGAATGTACCGGAGCACTGTTCTCTTCATGATCCGAACCGGTCAGATTTCCTGTAATAACCACTTCATGTCCTTCGATCACGGATTCTTCCAGTGTAATCAGCAACAAGGTGTCGCCGCTGAAACGTACATCCAGCAGCAGTGTTTTATATCCCAGCCGCCTGAATTGAAGCAATGCATGATCACAGGAGAGATTCCGGAAAGTGAATTTTCCGTCCGTCCCGGTAATTTGCCTGAGCCGAAGGTCGGGAATGGTTACCTCCACATCCGGCAACGGCAGTAAAGAATCTGATACTACTTTCCCTGAAAGGGTTTGTTGTGAATATCCCGGCATAACAAAGCTCATTATGGCCAGGAGTAAAAAAAGATATCTCACGGTATTTGGTTTTAGCGATTGACAAAAAAATAAGTCAGGCTAAAACCGGAGGTCCCCGTAAATGTACGGAGCAGAATGTGTTTGGTCTGGTAAAATCTACAAACAGCCGGAAGGAGTTTTCGGAAAACGAAAAGATCAGTTCCGGGAGCACGTTGCTGACATAGGTATCCTGATGGAAATTATACTCACAGAGCACGCAATGCTTCTCCTCTTTGGGATGATAATGACGCGCCTTAGGGTCTTCCGCTTTATGGGATAGAATGCATGCCGGTTCCTCCGAATGGTGTTCTAACTTGTGCAGATGCTGCAGGATGCCCGGCACATAAGACCAGATTAACACCAGCAGAATCAGCACGGAACGGGCAACGTTCATGTATTAAAATTACTAAATAATCCTCAGCGGGAAATCCAGACTTTTAACCCGATGCCGGTAGAGGTAAGCTCCATGACCGGACGAATCAAAAAATCAATGAAAGGATGCAGGTAAGAATTGGTATTAAAAACATGTAATTCCCTTACTCTCAGTCCGCGGGAAGCAGCATACTTCCTAAAAGATAATGGAGTGAATTCATACAAATGAAAGGGCCGGTGCATCGGACTCAGATTCATTACCCACCGTGTACCGCGCATTCGGAACTGCAGCCGGGCGATCCGTGACACCAGCCAGTTGGCATGCGGCACCTCTATATGAATCACACCGGTTTCGCTGAGATGACGAACAGCGCGGTCAAGGCTGCCGGCCGGATCAGGCAGATGCTCGAGTACTGCTCCGAAATTTATAAAATCGAATGGCATCCCGGGAAACTCCCAGGTGTCAGCGGTTGCTCTGGTAATGCGGTCTGCCAGACCCGGATCTCTCCGGACCGACAATTCACTGAAAGAGGCCGACGGTTCTATGCCCCGTACATCCATTCCCGCTCCGGCCATCAGAGATGCAGCAAATCCCATTCCGCTTCCAATGTCAAGGGCTTTCTTTCCTGAAGTATTGCCAAGATATTTCCGCAAGGTGGAAAGTTCTCCCTGAAAATACCCTTCAGCGGGCTGAAGCTGCGCTTTCTTCCAGTATTCTTCAGCTGGAACATCGTACAGCATCTCCGGCGAGGGAGGCAGTGGCATGGGATCGGGAAAGATCAGACCACAGGCACCACATTTCTTAATGTCGATTTTCACATCACCCTGCCTTCGTACCGGGAAGAATCCCTGAGATCTGCTAAGCCTGTGCCCCATATAAATAAACCGTTCCCTTCCCGATTCGCACATGGGGCAGGCGCTGATAGCTGAAAACTGAAATTTTTCCGGGCTCACTTATGGCCATAAAGATAACACTCATTCCATGTTCTTAACAATGAGGAATTCGTGTTCGGGTAATTCCAGTATGCCATACTCGTAAACGTATAAATACTCCTCCCCACCGGTAAGGCGCCGGGTGGTGTGATAGGGAAAAAGATATCCCAGTTCAGCCAGCTGCTCTCTCCTGACCTTCGACACCCCCGCTTCCAGAAAATGCCTGAGAATACGGCGGTTTCTCCTTAAACGATTGTCGGTATTACGGATAAAATTGGTATCCACCGACCGGCTGCGGTTATTGAATGAGGTACGGCAGTGATCATCACAAAATTTCTTATCCGATCTTCCGCTCAGCGTTTCATTGCACTCGAGGCATTGTTTCGTTTCGGGAAGATGCGATTGGGCAAGGGCAGGTTTTAACATATACAATCGGGTGTAAATGATTACTATCCGGATCACCGCCGCTTAGTGACGGAGATTTGTCCCGAAAATAAACCGAACGTATATGCAAATGACGGATCGGTTTTAAAGTAAAACCAAAAACTTAAAACCATGAACAAACTGAAAAACAAAGTTCAGCTGATCGGTTACCTGGGAGGAGATCCTGAGATCAAAGCTTTCGGGGAAAACGGGCGTTTGGCCAAATTCAGCCTCGCCACCAATGAATCCTTTAAAAATGCCAAGGGCGAAAAAGTCCAGGAGACGCAATGGCATAATCTGGTAGCCTGGAATACGACGGCAAATTTTGCTGAGAAATACCTCAAGAAGGGTACAGAGGTAGCTGTTGAAGGAAAACTGGTGAATCGAAACTACACCGCCAAGGACGGTACCAAGAAGTACACAACCGAAATTGAGGTGAACGAAGTACTCATCATTTCCAAGAAAAACTCCTGAAGTGGAAAGCCCCGGTTCGCCGGGGCTCTTTTTTATACCGCAATGATGCAGAATTCAACCGACGACAGCAGTTTTGAAAAACGGTCGCCCGCAGCCTGCATATCTGCATCTTCTTTATGATGCTGCCAGATCACCCTCACTTTACTCCGGTTGTTCAATTCCTGAAGCATCATCAGTATTTTAAAAATCTGCTTGGCGGAAGCCGTATTGAAATATTCCAGATTGAAAATAAACTCTGTTTCTGTCTGCGGGGTAAGGGTATAATCAGCAAGCCAGCTCAATATGGGAGTGTAAAATCCGGCAGCGTCTTCGGGATAGCTACGATAATGCATTTCGAATTTCCCGGTCGCCGGATCCAGAAAAACCTCGGGAGTGTCGTTAGAACGTGTAATGCGAAATACCTCAGGCATTGAACTTCAGTCTGGTATGCACAGACCCAAAGTTAATAAAGAATAGGAGTCATCCAACCTGATGAAATCGTAACTAATTGAAGATCTGCACTTTAGCCGCATATCTATGAGTCCCAGCCCTGCTCCCTTAGCGCCCGGAACATCCTCATCCATAAGTTTGGCAACATAAAACCGCTCCAATTCCTCTTTGTCAAAAGTGTTCACATGGTCAATTTTTGCTTTTAGTGGGGCGATCTTTTCATTGCGAATCAAACTGCCGGCATAAAGAAGAGTCCGTTGGTCTTTCCTGCCGATCAGGAAAATCCCAGGCCGGGCATTATCAGCGGTGGCTATCCGCGCATCACCGTGTTTATATATATTCTGCAGCAGCTCAACGATCAGATTAAATACTTTTCTGCGGGATGTTTCACTCTTCCCCTCTCCCATTTTACCTTCAATCATTCCCAACACTCCTCTTACGTTTTCTTGTGTAAAATTACCCTGATAAACCAGTTGTATGCTACGGTCGCACATCAGGCGAAAGAATTCCCGTGCCGATGTAAAATTCACCTCTTGTGATACAGGAAAAACCGTTTCACTGGGTCCCACTTTGATCTGAAAATAAAAATCGCATTCCTCACCGGCAGAATCTTCAAAGTAGTAATTGAGTTTATTGCCGGAACGCCGCGCCATTTCGATCAGTCCCAGCCCGGCTCCTCCTTTCTTACTGATCTCTCCTGCCTGAAGTATTTCTGCACTGTAATTTTTAAGATTGTCCTGATCCAGGCTATTCACCATATCGAGTTTAGACCGAAGGGCTTTCGCGGTAGTCTTCTGTATCTTGTTGCAGGATGTAATATAATATCCGTTGTTGATACCTTGAATAATAAAAAAACCCGGCGTTTCATCGCTTGCTTGCCCGGTCTCGGAGTGTCTGGTGATGTTCTGAAGCGATTCCACCATTATGAAATACACTTTTTTACGGATGCGGGTGCTCTCCCCAATGCTGTCCATGGTGGATTCGGCAAAGGAAAGGATGCTTCCGGTCAGATCATGGTTAAACTCCCCGTTGTACAGGTAATTCAGATCATATTTTTCCATTTCCCGGAAAAGACGGGATATTACGGGGAAGTCGGACAACATAATGGTTTGTTAAGATACGAATTTCAGTGAAACTACTTGTTTGGTATCTTTGAGGCATGGCACTTAGCGGCGCGCTCATCCTTATCCTGCTTGTTTCTGCAGGCGCAGCCTTTCTTACTTTTTTTTCGGGATTCGGACTGGGCACCATTCTGCTTCCTGTTTTTAGCATTTTCTTACCTGTGGAGGTGGCCGTAGGGGCTACTGCCCTGGTGCATTTTATTACCAATATAATCAAGGGCTCTTTGGTTTTCCGCCATGCAGACCGCGGCATCGTAATTCGATTCGGCACGGTTTCCATCCTCGGAGCGCTGGCGGGTGCGTGGCTATTCACCCTGATGGACGCGGAAATTTTGCGGAAATTTTCTATTGGCAGCCTTGCATTCGAAATGAACCTGCCCGGCATAGTCATTGGCACCATTCTTATCGTATTCTCCTTTCTCGAGATGTTACCCGCCGGAAAGGGTTTTCAAATAGGGCGATCGTATCTTCTTTCAGGTGGATTTATTTCCGGATTTTTCGGCGGGCTCTCCGGTCATCAGGGGGCGCTTCGTACGGCTTTTCTCGCACGCACAGGGCTGGGAAAGGAAGCTTTTGTTGCTACAGGTGTACTCATCGCCTGCCTGGTCGACATTACCCGTATCCCCGTATATGCAGGGAAGCTTACTTCATACGCCCAATGGGAAGATCCACTTTTCATTACTACGCTTGTCTGTTCCTGTACAGGAGCGGCAGCAGGCGCAGTTATTGGTAACTACACGCTGAAAAAATCAAGTTATTCTTTTGTACGGTCCGTTGTGAGTGTATTTCTGCTGCTGATGGGCATCCTGATGATAATGGGGATCCGTTGGTAGATTCCCGTCACGATGATGCTGTCGTGATCTGTAATCGTCCGTAAGATGGTCATCGTCCGGTAATTCCTCTTCCCTTTCTTCCGATGGTCCGGCCCGCCGTTTCAGAAATGCAAGAGCCACGCCACTCACAGCCCCCGACAGGTGTCCTTCCCAGGAAATTCCGGGATCAAGAGGCAACACTCCCCAGATTAAACTGCCGTAGAGGAATAATACAATGGCACTTATAAAAAGCAGGCGCCTCTCCCAGCGTATTATTCCACTGAAAAATAAAAATGCGGCAAGCCCGTAAATAATCCCACTGGCGCCAATGTGATTGGTGCCGGATTGCCCAATTATCCACGTGAACAGGCCAGAAAATATCCAGATCATGGCAACTACCTGGTAGGAGACTTCGCGGTAAGTATACAACGTTAGTAGCGTAAGAAGAAAAATGGGAAGTGTGTTTGAAAAAAGATGTTCCCAGTTTTCGTGAAGCAGTGGTGAAAGCAGGATGCCGTAGGCATGGGTTGTTTCGCGCGGTACAATTCCAGGTAAACTGTTACCTAACAGAGTATGCGTAACCGCAAAACTGATCCAAAGCACGGCGGTAAACAGGAAGGCGGATAACACCGAAATATTCCACCTTCGGCGTTCGGTTTCCTTCATTTTTCTTCTGTAATCATCAGCAGGCGTGTGATGTCTCTGCACGGTCCGCCGGTTCTGACAAAATATATTCCTTGTTGCATACCGGTAAGGTTAACCGGTATTTCCATCTGACCGGGTTGCATGGGAATCTGCTGCCTGAAAACGATCCGGCCCAGCACATCAGCGATAAGTAATTCTGTATCCTGGTCTTCTGAAGGTACTCCGAAACGCAGGGTTACTGTTCCGGAAACCGGGTTGGGTATGAGCAGTAACTCCTCGCTTTTATTCTCCGGCAGCAGCTCCCTAAGGTAGCAGCTATAATTCCGGAAACACATTTGCCGGATTACGCTGGTTCTCCTCTTTTTTATAAAATCTTTCAGTCCGGGCACTTCCGTCGCCATTAAAAAAGCATTCACGCCCTCATAGCCCAAATTTTTTTCAAATTCTTCCGTGGTAAACATCCGGTTCTCCTCGGGTTCAGCGTAGACATCAGCGCGTATTCTGCCTGCAAGAGAATCAATGACCGGAAAGAGCCGTGGGGCGGCCAGTTCTGAATAAAGAAAGTCACACATATAGGAATAGTAGGCGGATGCGAATTCAGGCGTGCGGTAGAAATTCAGATGCAAAGGCCGCGAAGTCATTGGATGAAACATGTGGGTGATATCTGTCTGATCCGGCGGATTAGAGAACCACGTTGGAAATGCGCCGAAAACAATACTTACATCCCAGGTGATCCAGCGGAATTTTCCTGTAAGTGAATCATCGTAGATATAATAGTTATGCGCCAGGTGAAGATAAGAGTCAAGATTAACGAACAGATTGTTCAGCACCCAGGCTTTCAGGTACATATCCGAATCAAAATTATCCTGCATGTTCTGATAAAATGCAGTGCCGCTGTTATTAACCTGATCAATGAAGGCAATGAAACGCGACCAGTCGTTGGCAGTTTCATTCGTTTTCAATTCATAATCATTGTAGTACGCCACGGGATCCCAGCCCTGCCATTCCAGCGTACCGTTGGGATCTCCCTTGTACAGATTACCGTCGTTGCCTCCAAAGTGAGTCTGCAGAAACCGTTTATCCACCGGTTCCACAATTTTGTACAATCCCACATATTGACCGTTATAAGAAAGCCTCGCATAAGTACATCGCGGAGCCGGTATCCCGTTTCTGTTCAGGATATCCAGAAAAATTTTTTCCCTCAACATGGTCGGGTCGAAGGAGCTGTTGTTGAGGTGTATAGACCGCAAGCCATCGAGTTCCTGCCCGCTCACATATTCGTTGAACTGAATTTTGACGGGCTTTTTCATTCCCGGATGACCAAAAGTGGAATTTCCCTTCAGCCGCACTCCCACACTGTCCATCGGAATACCGTTGAAAGTCATTTTTCCTCTCATATAAACATCCTGCCCGATGTTGTCACCGAACTGCTTATAGGCCAACAAAGAATCCCAGAAAGCAGGTTGGCCGAATTCAATGTTAATGGTATGAATCTGAGATGAATTAAATATCACATCACCCGGATTCTGGGCATGCAGCATACCGGTGAGTGTGATGAACAGAACAGTGATATGCTTCAGCACCGGCTTCAGGTTGCTTTCTTATTTCTTTTCAGTTTCTCGGTATACCTGCGATAGAGGTCTCCAATGGTTTCGAAATCTTCACGATAAAAAATACCGATTCCCTGAGTGTAAGGAGCCTCCGTATTCACCACGGTATTGTCGTTTGCCTTGTTGAAGGCCTTTACCCGTACTTTTCCGTCGTCCGTAATCTTATATTCTGCGTTAATCTCACCCACAATCGCGTTTGTGTTTCCCTGTGTGCTGTTGTTGGCCACCGACCCGTCAATGATCAGGCGGTCGTTCAGCAGGTGCTTGCTGAGTGCTACTTCCAGCTGGTCGGAACTGATATCGTCACCCGGACGGTAATTTACTCTCAGATCAAATTCAGTAGACACACCGGAAAGAATATTACTCAACTGGTTGCTGAGCATTTCAAATCCGGTAACGCTGGCTACGTTGGCATTAGCGTTGATATCTGAAAATCCTACCAGCGATTGCGGTGTCACAAATGTATTAAGCACCAGAAGAGAAAATACCTGCCGGTTCATTTCCATTTCGGTATTCATGTAACCTTTCACTGTCTGCAACACACTGGCGTCAACACTCGGAAGGTCCACGTCAAAAGAGATGTCGGGGGTGAGCAGGTTCTTTGTCATGTTCAGAACGCAATTCACCGGATAGCGCCGTTTATACACACCCGAAGAGTCTTCCGGAAACATTACCTGCAGGGAAGTTCTTACTTCGTAAAGCGCTTTCAGGTTAATTTCGGCATTATAAGGATCGCCTGTCCACTGTATAGTACTCCCCTTCTCTACCCTGAATTTTTTATTGATAATATTTTGCAGCGTAAAAAGGTATTCTCCTTCCGTAATATTGTAATCTCCGAACATGGCAAAATTACCCAGCGAATTGATTTCCATTCGCAGATTACCGTCTCCCCTTCCCTTGATAATATCTCCCACTTTCGGATCAAACAGAATCTGGCATTCTGCATCCGGCGTTATCTCAAGGTCCAGGTTAAGGGTGAATCCTGACAGATCTACTTTTTGCTGATTCTTCTTAAAACTGATACTGTCCTTATCAATGAAACTTATAAACGTACTCTCGCTGACTTCTGACGGTCCTGAAAGTGGGATAAAGAATTGCGTGTAATCCAATTTCTTGTTACGGGGATTCATGGATTTTTCCGTCTTGAGAGCGGCATCAATCTGCAGCGTCTGATCCACGAAGCCAAACACGTTCACCCGGCCGGTCACAAATGCTTTTCCGTAGTAAAGAGCATTTTGTGCTTCCGTAGTGTTCATGGCCATGAACTTATTGGCCCAGATGTCAATATCCAGCTGGAAGTTAGAGTAATTCTCATGAAAGATCCTGCCGTTCACTATCGCGGTCTGCCCGTAGTAGTCGTTGATCAGCAATGAATCAAAGCGTATGGAACCTGGTTCAAGATAAATGGAATCCGTAAAGCTGTAACTGTTGTTGGGATTCAGGTAATCCATCTGCAGATTTTTCATTTGTAAAACAGCAAAGCCTGTGATCTTCGGGTTGTTCAGTTCCCCTGCGATGTTTACTTTTCCTGAAGCGTACCCGCGAAACCTGCTGAACACACTTTTCAGGAATGGTTCAAAGAACACCAGACCGAAATTGGTGATGCCCACGTCCATATTGATATTGTCCTTCGTCTTTCCCGGAAAATATTTTCCGGAAAATGTGAAATTCTTCTGGTCGTTGTTATATTTCGAAAACGATCCTGAAAGGGAGATCACATCCTTTTGCTTGTCGTAGATAGAAATAACTGATCCCGTGCCAATCTCTTCCTTGTTGATCCACATTTTCTTAAAATCAAATCCGCTGCTGAAAATCAGCTGGGATGGATTATAGAGATTACTGAGGGTAGAACCTCCCGTAATAGTACCCTTCAGTCCGATGCCTGCTCCATGCGTTAAAGCATTGAGATTCCCCAGATTGAAATCCCTGAACTCAACCAGCAGCTGATCTTCCTTGTTCCGGGAAATGCTTCCGTGAATTTTCACCTCCTGCTTGTCGTGCGCAAATACGAGATCATCTATTATGATCTTCCCCGAATCCATAACCATCCGATTAGTACCGCTGATCTTCCATAGTGAATCTTCTACCACGAGGCTGGAATCGGTAGGAAGCAATGAACCGATAATTTTCGGATATTCCACCATGTTCACTAAAAGCTTCAGGTCGCCGCGGTTTGCCTTTTTTGTCTTGTTGCGCCAGTCAATCCCTATTAAAACAGTATCATTAAATAGCCGCGTAGTGAACCGCATTCCATCCATTCGAAGGGTGTCCCTGATTTTCCAAACGTCAGCATAACTGACAAGGTCAAAACTTTCATCGCCTGTTTGAGCTTCGAGTTTCCACCCCTTCATTTCTGTACCGGCAAATCCGATGGAACCGGATTTTCCCTGCATATCAAAATATCCCCGCTTGCTATTGTATTTTCCTTTTAGCGTGGTGGCATGAGCAATGTTGAGATCAGGCATAAAAAGGCGGGTAACCGGCTTCGTGTTCTTGAATACTACCAGGTATTCAAACTCCTCCCTGACCTTCTGCTTCTTCACACTCTTGGATTTAAGATAATCTCTGGGGAGAAGAGAGGTAACATACAACGACATCACATCAAAGAACGATCCTCCCAACTCCTGCAGTCGGTACTTTCCCGTGATATGCACGTCCATCATATCTGAAATAATTTTCAGACTTCGCTTACCTCCCTCCTCATAAGCACGGAGAAGAAAATCCTTCAGTTCAAAACTCTCCGTTCCCTGGGTATAATGAATATTCTTCAGCTTGATATTTCCTTTCGCGTCATCAAGATTGTTCAGTGCCATCAGAATTTCCAAATCCATACCTACTACCAGCGCCGGTGATGTCTTGTATAAATTCAACGTATCCAGATTTGCGCGGTCAACGGTGGCGTTGAAATCCATGGTCATTGGACTTTTCCCGAAATCCGCAGTTCCTTCAAACCCAAAATGGATGTTGGGATCATCTACGCTCATCCGGCCATTGAAAACACGCTTGGCAAGACTTCCCTTTACATCCAGGTTTTTGTAGGCATAATTGTTTACTACCAGGCTGTGTATCTTTCCTTCAATATCGGCTTTGATTTCCTTCAGCTTAATTCCCTGGCCATCTACCACCAGATCCATGCTGATAGAACCCATACTTTCGGAAGAATGCAGGAGTTTCCCGATATCAAATCCCTGACTTCCCAAACGCCCTTTATAACTAACCAGACCCGTCACAGGATCCTGTCGCAGTTTTAAATCCGTATAGACATTCCCAAGTGCAGTTGTAATGTTGCCATGGGAAACCAGATCATAGTAGTATCCGGAAATTCTACCCTTATACTTCACCTTTCCGAGATAGGCCATATTGGGAGAGAGTTCCATGTTTTTTCCCTGATCGTAAGGCGCGAGCGGAATCCGCTCAATGTCCTGCTTGGAGGTGGTCAGGTCTGCAATATCAAGATGAATGTAGGTCTCCTCAAGATTCGGTAGCCCGGTCATTTCAAAATCTCCAGCAAAATGGGTATGATCTCCGAATTTCAGATCCATATCTCTTGCTTTAAGATCAGAGAGCGGCCCGGAAATCTTTCCCGAAAATGACGCTGAACGGTCAAAACCGATGAGATCGGGCACAAAATATCCAAGATCACTCACCCACAAACGAACGTCTTTAAGCTCAGCTCTGATCTTCACTTTTTCCATAAATGCGTCGAATGCTTCGTAATTCTTGTAGCGCAAACTGAGGTTGGTAGAAATAACACTTTGATTCAGTGCAAGCAGCAAGCCGGTAAATTTCATCTTATCCGGTGCGATGCTGAACTGGGAGGTAAACTGGCGAATGATCATGCCGCATTTCTCTTTTCCTTCCAGTTTGGCCAGCCGCAGGGAGACGGTATCTTCCTCCAGGCTGATTTCGGTGATCAGGGCCGACACATCGGAAAAGCTCATATCCGAAAAATTTAAGCCCCGGGTGGTGGATGTGTCATGGTGATCTTTGTAAGTAAAATGGATTTTTTCAAGGATCAGGTCTCCGTAAGTGATATCCCAGGATGCAGAATGTGTATCCGTTGTATCTGTTGTTGCAAATGCATCGGCAAGAAACTGAAAATTCATCACCGAATCATCCGCATAACGGGCAATGCCTACTGTGGCATGGCTCAGTGAGACCTTTTCAATATTCATTTTTTGCTTCGTACGGTCAAATCCGGAAATTACTGCGCCGAGCTCTTCTGCGTAAAGCAGGGTGTCGTTCTTCAGGTCCAGTACCAGCACCTCACGGAATTTCAAGCGATTGAAGAAATCCACCTCCACGGTTCCCACCGAAATCTTTCCCCCGCTCTCTCGCTCCAGCCACGATCCCATCTGACCGGTTAGCCAGGTCTGAAAAGTATAGCTCTGGATGAGTAAGAAGAGCAGCAAGCCCAGCACGAGCAGGCCACTCACGGTCCAGGCCGAGGCCTTCCATAACTTTTTGATAAATTTGCCACCGGCCATTACCTTACAAATTTAATCATTCCTGCGTGGTGATACTTGGTATAGAATCGTCGTGTGACGAAACCGCTGCTGCTATTCTGAAAGACGGCAAAATTCTTGCCAATGTGGTGGCCGGACAGGCTGTGCATTCCTCCTATGGAGGTGTGGTACCGGAACTGGCCTCCCGCGCCCATCAGTCCAATATCGTTCCGGTGGTACATGAAACCCTTAAAAAAGCAGGTATTCCCGGCGCGGATATTGATGCCGTTGCCTATACACAGGGGCCCGGACTCCTGGGTTCTTTGCTTGTGGGAAGCAGTTTTGCAAAATCCTTTGCACTGGCCTTAGCCATTCCTGTTATCCCGGTAAATCACATGCAAGGGCATGTGCTCTCCCTGCTCCTTGAAAACACACTTACTTTCCCGTTTCTTTGTCTGACGGTATCAGGCGGGCATACTCAGATCGTTAGGGCAGACGCCCCGTTGAAAATGAAGGTACTGGGAGAAACGGCCGACGATGCAGCTGGTGAGGCGTTTGACAAGGCCGCCAAGGTGCTGGGACTCCCCTACCCGGGCGGACCGCTGATCGACCAGTACGCAGCGCAAGGTGATTCAAAGCGTTTTCACTTTCCTAAACCCCAAATGCCCGGAATGTCATTTTCCTTTTCCGGACTGAAGACCTCCTTCGTGAATCTCGTACAAAAAATGAGTCCGGAAGAGAAAAACGCTTCACTGAACGATATTTGTGCTTCCTATCAGGCAGTAATTGTGGATATTCTGTTATCCAAACTCGCCATTGCGGTTAACACTACAGGAATTACCCGTGTAGCCATTGCCGGAGGGGTGGCGGCCAATTCCGGATTAAGATCGGCGCTGAAAGAAGCCGAAAAAAGACAAGGATGGGAGGTATTTATTCCTTCGATGAGATACTGCACCGACAATGCATCCATGATTGCCCTGTCGGGATATTACCTGTACAAATCGGGAATCACCGGAGATCAAAAAGATACATCACACGCACGTCTCCCCTTATGAAAAAAATACTGTGCGTACTGCTCCTGATCAATTCATCCATTTATGCCCAGGACAGCATCCGGAATCACCTTCCAAGGAAACAGGGAACCCTCAAAACGAATCCATTTGTGATGATCATGGGTGGGCTTCCGCTGGCTTCGGAATACAGGATTATTTATGAACTTACCACCGGATTCCGTGTGAGCCAGCAAATTGGTTTCTCGTATCTGGGGCGCACAATCCTGTACCGTGCACTGGCGGATGCGCTCGACACCAATTATACCTACGATGTGGTATTCCGGGGTTTCCGGATACAGTATATGTACCGGGTTTTTATTGGGAAAGAGGCACAAGCTCCCGAAGGATGGTATTTCGGACCGGTAGCTTCCTTTGCCACCGGAAGACTTTCCCTTGGCGCCTGGATGACGGGCGGGCGGTACATAGAATTCCGGCACGGTTATGCCTGTTTAGCCCTGGGCCGCCAGGCCCGAGTGGGCGATCGTATCGTCTATGATTTTTATATGGGTATGGGATACAGAAAAAATATCGCCGAAGAACATTTTCCCAATCACACTACCCGGCTGATGCATTTCGACGAATCCGACCTGGAGAGGTATTATTACGGACATTTCAAATTCTGTACCGGAGTGAACTTCGGTATCATCTTCTGATGCAGTATACATTCGGTCATAAGAAACTTTCCTTACTGGAGCCTTCCGTGATGGGTATTGTGAATATCACACCCGACTCGTTTTACAAAAACAGCCGTGCGGAAAATACAGAACGTGTGATTGAACATGTAGCGCAGATGATCCATGAAGGAGCTGCGGTGATAGATCTTGGTGCTCAGAGTACAAGACCGGGTGCTGCGAAGATCACGGCAGAGGAAGAACTTACCCGCCTCATCCCAGCACTTCAGGCCGTTCGTTCTGCTTTTCCGGATCACATCCTCTCGGTAGATACATTTTATACCGAAGTGGCCGGCGAAGCCATACGTTGCGGAGCCGACATCATCAACGATGTGATGGGTGCTTCCACGGAAGGAATGACGGACCTGATTGCCAAAGCAGACGCCGGTTATGTGCTGATGCATATCCAGGGTGAACCTGCTACCATGCAGCAACACCCTGAATACCGCCATGTAAAAAATGAAGTTTTCTCTTTTCTGGAATCCACAGCGCAGCGCCTGACAAAATCCGGTATCCGCAAGTTATTCCTTGATCCCGGATTCGGTTTCGGGAAAAGTCTGGAACATAATTATGAATTGCTTGCGGGACTGAACAAATTATGTTCCCTGCCTTACCCTGTGCTGACCGGACTTTCCCGAAAAAGCATGGTGACCAACGTGCTGGAGGTTACGGCAGAGGATGCCCTCAACGGCACATCCATTTTGCACTGGATTGCGCTCGAGAAGGGGGCACGAATACTCAGAGTACACGATGTGAAGGCCGCCGCTCAGGTGATTAAAATCCATAACTTTATCACAAATCAAAAAAGAACCGGAGTGTGATTTACCTCCTTTTTCCTGTTTTTCGCGATTTTTCAGTGCTGGATGCCATAGACATCCTGCTGGTATCCATTTTGCTCTATCAGCTCTATCAGCTGGTACGCGGAACCATGGCCATCAATATTCTTATCGGTATTCTGGCAATTTATCTCGTATGGAAAACCGTGGAGTTGCTGGAAATGAAATTGCTGGGAGAGATTCTCGGTAAATTTATCGGCGTGGGTGCTATCGCCCTCATTATCGTATTTCAGCAGGAGCTGAGGCGTTTTCTGCTTTTTGTGGGAACGAGTGAAATACTGAGCAGAGGTTCACTCCGTAGAAACTGGTTCACCTTTGCCCGTAAACGAAGCGTAAATATTGATCTTTCTCAACTGATGCGTGCCTGCCGAAACATGAGTGAGAGCCGTACCGGCGCTCTTATTGTGATTGCCGGATCCTCCGACCTGAATTTTTTTTCCGATACAGGAGAACAGGTGGATGCCCGACTGACCTCCCGAATGCTTGAAAGTATCTTTTTTAAAAACAATCCGTTGCACGATGGTGCAGTAATCATTAAGGACAACAGGATTCAGGCGGCCCGTTGTGTGTTGCCCGTCACGGAAGATCAGGAATTTCCCGCACACCTTGGCATGCGCCACCGGGCAGCAGTGGGTATTACAGAAAATTCCGATGCGATCGCCATTGTGGTGTCTGAGCAAACCGGAGAAATGGCAGTAGCAAATGGTGGCAAACTGAGCACCGGACTCAGCACGGAACACCTGCGTGAAACACTGGAAGCTGAACTCAGATGATATGGAACTTTGCGTAATCAATACCGGATTTTTTAAACTGGACGGTGGTGCTATGTTCGGCGTGGTGCCAAAATCGCTTTGGTCTAAAACCAATCCGGCCGACAGTAATAATATGTGTACATGGGCCCTCCGTTGCCTGCTGGTTAAGGACGGAAACAAGGCAATCCTTATAGATAATGGCATCGGAAATAAACAGGATGAGAAGTTTTTTTCTCACTACTACCTGCACGGAAAGGATTCACTGGACGGAAGTCTGGAAAAGGCCGGTGTTTCGCGGAAGGATATCACCGACATGTTTCTTACGCATCTCCACTTTGATCATTGCGGCGGAAGTATTGAATATAACCCGGACCACAGCCATCTCCAGCCTTCCTTTGCCAACGCACGGTACTGGAGCAATCCTGAGCACTGGAAGTGGGCTACCGAACCCAACGCACGTGAAAAGGCCAGCTTCCTTAAAGAAAATATTCTTCCCATTCAGGAAAGTGGCCAGCTGCACATGATCCCTTCGCCTGGAACACTGCAGGATATTCACCCGGGTATCTCCGTTTCCTTTATGCGCGGACATACCGATGCAATGATGATCCCTCATATCAAACTGGGTGATAAAACGGTGGTATTCATGGCGGACCTTCTCCCTTCGGCCGGACATATACCATTACCATATGTAATGGGATATGACACCCGACCCCTCCTTACACTTATGGAGAAAGGAGAATTTCTAAAGGCCGCTGCCCGAAACAAATGGATCTTATTCCTGGAACATGATCCCGAAAATGAAGCCTGCACAGTGCAGGAAACTGAAAAAGGGATCCGGCTGGAAAACAAAGGACGACTCGCAGACTTTATTTAAAGCCTAGACCCTAACACCAATAACGAGTATGTCATCCACCTGTTCCAGGTCTCCCTTCCATTCTTCATGCTTGCGCAGGATCTCTTGCATTTGTTCTTCCATTGAGAAAGAACCGAGTTTGCTCAGGATATTCTGAAACGGCGCATATTTGAACTTCTTTCCCTTAGGCCCGCCGAACTGATCCGCATAACCATCCGAAAAGACATATATCCTGTCTCCCTTTTCAAGAGTGAACTGCTGTATGGAAAATTGGGCTGAACCGGCCGTACCAGTAGCACCCACTGGAAATTTATCCGGCTTTAGCTCAATCACCTGATCATTCCGGAATATCCAAACGGGATTGAAGGCTCCTGAATACGTAAGTACATTTTTTTTAGTATCCACGCTGCATAAGGCAATATCCATTCCGTCGCGCACCATCAGACTTCCCTCGTCCTGTGTTCGCAGTGCTTTGGCCAATCCTTTACTCACAGAATTCAGCAATGCATCCGTACGGGTAATGGCATATTCATTGAGCGACTGGTTCAGCAGATTACTGCCCATGATAGACATAAAAGCTCCCGGCACTCCATGTCCTGTGCAGTCGGCGGCTGCAAAGAAAACCTGATCGCCAAAGCGTTCAAACCAGTAAAAATCCCCGCTCACTATATCTTTCGGCCGGAAGAAGATGAAGGAATCCGGGAATACATCTCTGAAACGGTCGATCGGAGGCAGGATCGCCTGCTGCAAACGCCGGGCATACCGTATGCTGTCCTTGATATCTTTGTTCTGCTCCTCCACGATCCTGTTCTTCTCCTGGATCTGAATATTCTTTCCCGCCAGTTCTACATTGGCTTTTTTCTTCTGCCGGTAACTTCGGTGAATTAAAAATGCGAAAACAACCATCAGCAGCGCTACTCCGGTTACACCAAGGATCATAATGCGCTGCCGGGAGTTTACCAGTTCCTGGTTCAATGATTGTTCCCTCAGGAACTTGTTTTCATGCTCTTTCTTTTCTGTTTCATATTTGGTGTTCATCTCTGTAATCTGGCGGTTCTTTTCTTCATTGAAAATAGAATCCTTAAGAGCGTCTGCCTGCCGTGAATACTGATAGGCCAGTTCGAATTTTTTATGCTTTGCGTATAAACGGGATAAGGAGGCATAGGAGTCCTTCTGCTGCATCTTATGACCGATGGATTCTGAAATCTTAATCGACTTTAAAAAATACCGCTCTGCATTTTGAAAATCGTCCATGGCATAACACACCTCGCCGAGATTATTCAACGATTCAGCCTGGCCCTGAAAATCTTTTCGTGACTCCGAAAGCTGAAAGGATTTCTGCAAATACTTCAGCGCCTCAGTGTAATTCTTCATTTCCTGATAAATCAGCCCAATATTGTTATAAGCATTCCCAATTTCAACAGAATCGCGGACCGATTCCGCCGCGTTAAGGGCAGATTTAAAATGAAAAAGTGCACTGTCCGGTTTATTCTGGTAATAGTAAACAGAACCCATATTGGTATGGATCCTGCTCATTCTGTCTTTCATATTATAATCCAGGGCAAGTCCGAGTACCCTTTTGAAAAACTTCAGGGCCTTTCCAGATTCGTTTAACTGTACAAAGGACCATCCGAGATCCAGCAGAATCTTTAATTCACTGGCCGCTACCGCTGTGTCGCGGCGGCGTAATAATTCCTTTTCAGTCATCTCCAGTCCCGCCAGCAGCACCTGATGCGCTTTATCATACGCTCCCTTATAGATCATAGCTTTCCCAATACCACGGGTTGCTTCCACACGTTCCTTCAAATATTCATTCGGAGGAAGAAGATCCAGGCAACGCTGAAAATTTACCAGTGCTGAATCATTATTGAAATTTCGGATATAAAAATAGCCCAGATGCAGTGCGAGCAGCGCTTTCACCGGCACACCGTTTCCAAGATTCAGTGCAGACATCTCCCGCACTATTTTGTGAAATTCCCCTGAGTCACGGGGATTCTCAAGGAGGCGGATAAGTTCCAGTCCTGCTTTAAACTTTTCATCAGAGTTCGCGGCAGTTCTGAAACGGTTTTTGAGGGAATCGTTTGCATCAACAGGAAAAGCGACGGAGACCGTAAAGAGAAGAACGCATAATAGCCGGAGGGTCAGCATATTTTTGGTCCAAACATAATATAGCAATTTATGCATTTTTTTTCTATACTTGCAGAACACTAATCCAAAAACACAACATTTATGGGAAAAGGAACAGTAAAAGGGGGCGGCTCCAGCACGCATGATCAGTTGATTGTATCAGATCCGGGCAGCGGCTCCGGAACCGATACCGGCATTGGCATTGGATCCACGGCACCCGGCACACGTATTGAAGAAGGAAGTGAAATCTCCTTTACAACAGCACCCGGCATCTCCGTTTCCCCGGGTGACCTCGTCGAATTCACTCTGAATGCCGACGGAACGGGAACTGTAACCGCTAAAATTTCTTCAGGGAAACTGATCACGGGAACCTACGATCAGCAACTCGTTGTGAACTCAACCTCCTCCGCCCTTATCCTGAACGCCACCGTTTCTGGTAAAATTACCTGCAACGGCGGAACCCTGGTGGTGGCCGGCGCGTGCGTGATCGACGGGAAAGTAGATATTGACAGCGGCTCCACCGTGATCATGAAAGGAAACCAGATCAAAGTCAACGGCAAGGTGGATAGCCTGAACCAGAACAAACTGGTTTTGAAAGGCGGCGTAGTGGTAGACGGAAAGATCACATCTACGAACGATAAATCCATAGTGATCCAGGGATGCACGATCGAAGGCAAACTGGAAGTTGCCGGTGCGCAGCAATGCGCAATTACCGGCAATACGATCAACGGAAGAGTTGTGGCCGGCCCACCCTGCGTGGTCTCCTGATCCTGTCTTATTATAAAAAAAGATCCCGGAAAAAACGGGATCTTTTTTTTAGTGTGCGCTCAGCCAGTCTTCCACATTCTTTCGCACCCTTTCAGACACCCTGTTCACATCCGAGCGGATGAATTTCTCACCGGTGATGTGCTCGTATAATTCTATGTAACGTTCTGATATCTCCTTTACTTTCGCATCCGTCATCTCCGGGATATTCTGCCCCGTTTTCCCCTGGAAACCATTCTCCATAAGCCATTCTCTTACAAATTCTTTGGACAATTGCTTCTGTGCTTCTCCTCTCCTCTGCCTTTCCTCATATCCCTCTCTGTAAAAATAACGGGAAGAATCCGGAGTATGAATTTCATCAATCAGTAAAATTACCCCATCTTTTTTTCCGAATTCATACTTGGTATCCACTAGGATGAGGCCCATTCTTTCCGCGATCTCCGTGCCCCGTTTAAAAACCGCCTGTGTATAGCGCTCCAGCTCTTCATAATCTTCCCGGCATACCAGCCCCTGACGGATAATCTCTTCCTTTGAAATGTCCTCATCATGCCCTTCGGAAGCCTTGGTGGTGGGAGTTATGATGGGTTCAGGGAAGCGGTCGTTTTCCTTCATTCCTTCAGGCAGTATTACACCGCAAAGTTCTCTCTTCCCCGATTTGTACGTTCTCCATGCATGACCGGAGAGATACCCCCGGATCACCATTTCCACCTTAAAAGGTTCGCATTTATGTCCGATGGTTACCATAGGGTCAGGAACATCAATAATCCAGTTAGGGACAATATCTGCCGTAGCCTTCATAAAACGAGCTGCAATCTGGTTCAGCACCTGCCCTTTGTAAGGAATTCCGCGGGGAAGCACTACATCAAATGCGGAAATGCGGTCAGAAACAATCATCACAAGGTACTTGCCGGAAATGTCGTAGACCTCGCGGACTTTCCCTTTGTAATATCCCGATTGTCCGGGGAAACTGTAATTCGTGGCGGTGATGGCCTCGCCGTTCTCAGTCTTTGTATGCATGAATGATTTGTTTTACAAGATGATGTCTTACCACGTCTCCTTCATCAAGGTAAATGAACTCTATGCCCTTTATGCGTTGCAGACGTTCAATCGCGGGCCGGAGTCCGGAAGGCTGGGCACGGGGAAGATCAACCTGGGTTTCATCGCCCGTGATCACAAATTTTGCCGACGGCCCCATCCGGGTAAGAAACATCTTCAGTTGCGCTGCGGTAGCGTTCTGTGCCTCGTCGAGAATTACGAATGCGTGGTCGAGGGTTCTCCCTCTCATAAATGCCAGAGGGGCAATTTCCACCACTCTCGATTCCATGTACTGCTCCAGCTTGTCCGCCGGAAGCATGTCGTACAGCGCATCATACAATGGCTGAAGATAAGGATCCAGCTTTTCTTTCATGTCGCCGGGAAGAAATCCAAGGTTTTCACCGGCTTCGACGGCCGGCCGGCACAAAATCATCTTTTTTACTTCCTTGTTCTTCAGTGCCCGCACCGCCAGCGCCACGGCTGTATATGTTTTTCCTGTTCCGGCCGGACCAATAGCGAAAACCATGTCGTTTTTGCCTACCGCACTAACCATTTTTCTCTGATTCGGGGTCCGGGCTTTTACCACCAGGCCGGAATTACCGTAAACGATGATATCTGAACTTCCCGCCTCAGCATTCATCTTAGGTACCGGGCCTTCGCTTCTCAAAATATGTTCCACGTCAGTGAGGGTAAGCTGAGAAAACCGGATGAGATGCTCCAGCATACTCCCGAACCTTATCTCAAACTCCCGGATATCCTTCTCCGGCCCCATCACCTTCAATTGGTCCCCTCGCGCAACGAGCTTCAACTTCGGGAAAGATTTCTTCAGTAAAAAGAGATGTGAATCGCCTGCACCAAAGACCTCCAGAGGGTCTACCTGATCAATATGAAATACCTTCTCGCCCAGGGATGGCGGTTTTTATATAAATTTGAGCAACAAAATTAAGAATCCGCAGACAAAAAGCATTCGTATTTATTCACGAAAAACCAACAATGTCTATCATCACACTTACTACGGATCTGGGGCTTAAAGACCACTATGTTAGCGCGGTGAAGGGCAAAATACTGAGTGAATTACCCGAGGCAACGATCGTGGATATCTCCCACCAGATCACCCCCTTTAACATCATCCAGGCTGCATATGTACTCCGGAACGCCTGGCACCACTTTCCTGCCGGAACGGTGCATATTATGGGTGTGAATATGGAAACGGTGGATGATCTACGGGATATTCAGAGACCCTATATCGGCGTTTCCTGTGAAGGACATTACTTTATCGGGTACGACAGCGGGGTGTTCGGATTCATTTTCGATAAAGTTCCGGACCTCGTAGTCGAACTCTCGATCAAGGAGGAAACCCCACTGAAAACTTTCCCTCTCCGCGATGTATTTGTAAAAGGAGCTTGTCATCTTGCACGCGGAGGCACGCTGGAGGTGATTGGAAAACGGAAGGACAGCATGCATACGCTTCCCATCGGGATGCCGGCCGTTACAGACAACTCCCTGCGCGGAATGGTCATATTTATTGACTCTTTCAGCAATGTGGTGTATAACATCACCGAGAAGCAGTTCCGGGAAGTGGGAAAGGGAAGAGATTTTACGATTTACTTCCGGAGCCACCGCATCCAAAAAATTTCTTCCAACTACCGCGATGTGCTGGCCGGGGAGATCCTGGCGCTGTTCAATTCTTCCGGTCATCTGGAAATCGCGCAAAATCAGGGACCTATCGGAAAACTCCAGAGTGTTCACCTTACGGATCCTCTTATGATCGAATTCACATGATTATTCGTCTGGTAAAAATGACCTTCCGGCCGGAATGCACGGAGGATTTTGTTAAGATTTTTCTAAAATACCGCAGGGAAATTTCGAACTCCCCCGGATGTTCCCACCTGGACCTTCTCCGAGATAAGCAGGACCCCGGCGTTTTCTTTACGCTCTCTCACTGGGATGGGGAAGAATCGCTGCTCGCCTACCGGAACTCAGAACTTTTTAAGATTGTATGGCACCAGACAAAGCAGCTGTTTGCATCTGACCCACAGGCCTGGAGTACGGTGGTGGCCGGATAGTTTTTCATCGGCCCGCGGGCACTGCACCCGGAATATACATTCCTGTAAATTATTTCAGTACCCCGAGGCTATCCAGCTCCTCCAGTGTAACGCTGGGCGGCATGATATTGTTCTTGACTTTGTAGGCCACCAGCTCTCCCGTTTTCCGGGCCCTTTCTTCCTCTATGAAACCATCGTTGCCGGGAACAGCAGGAATGTTGGGTTGATGTATATATGTTTTCCCGTCAATCTTAATATCGTAACCAAATCCCTTCTGTCCCCCTCCTGCAGCGGCATTCTCAAATACTACAACCTCTACCGTGGCATCTTTGTAGGGATTAATTTTCGGAATGGTATCGGTATGCACGGTGGTTGAGTCGCCTTTAACGTGTGTGTCTGCAGGCGTTGTTTCATTTCCGCAGGAGGTCAGTCCGAAATACAATGCTATAACAATCAAGTTTTTCATCTTACATTAACTTACATTATGTGTCATCCTAAAAAAAGTATACTCTGATCTTCTCCCGCTGCCATTTTTCCCATTCTCCTTTGTAAATGTACGCTGCGATGATATCCTGCCATTTGTTCTGCTGGTAAAAATACTTCAAAACCTCGATGCACGGGCCGGCGAGGCGTGTATTAGAACTCATCAGGGCATTAAACAGGTTTTTCATCATCTGCTCATCAAAATGGCCGAGACGTTTAAGTGTTTCGGCCGCATTCACGCGGGTCCTGAACTCGTAGGAAAGGGATGTATAATTCACCAGATCTTTCAGGAACTGCTCGTTTTTGGTATGGCCATACGCGATCTCAAGCCATTTGATTCTTACATTTCTCCCTACCGTGCCTTCTATAGCAGCGGTACGCTCAAGATAAGCTCCTATGTTTTCAGGCTTAAGACGGCACAGTAATTCCAGGGTAGAAGCAATGAATTCGTAGGAAGAGTCGGTCAGGCATTTTTCGAGATCGGTAATAATTTCTGCAGGGAATGCGCGCACATGCGCCACCACATGCTTTTTTACCTGTACATCCGCTCCAACGAGGGCATCTTTAAGCATTTTAAGAGTCTCCGCGTCGGTTTGCGATGACAACTGGTAGATTACCTCCCCTTTGATAACATTGAACTTGTCGGCGTAGAAGGCTTTTAGCAAGGCGGCTTTTTTAAGCTCCACAGGTACAGAACGAAGTGCGAGTGCGGCATCGTAGCGATCCAGGTAATATTTCGCACCGGTAACCTGGCTGAGAAGCATGACAGCGGTTTTTTCAAACTCCACAGATTTCATTACTTCATTGTTCGGATCAAACAGAGCATACGCTACTTTTTTTCCGGATGAGTTAGGAAGCAGCACTACATGATTTTTCTCCCGGATCCATTCTTGTTTGCGCTCCATGCTACCATCAGTATAGTGTACTTCAAACCAAATGGGCATCTTAAACAGTCCCACCGCATCCGACACTGTATGCGTTTGCGTAACATTGAATTCAGAAGCGCCGGGGATTTCCCGGAACTGAACTTTGTATGCCGGTTCACCCCCACGATACACCCATTCATCCCAGAACCAGGCAAGGGAATATCCCAGCACTTCTTCAAATGCCACCTGAAGATCATGGGAATCCACATTTCCGTATTTATGCTTGTTCAGGTAATGTTTGATGCATTTGTTATATGCTTCCTTACCGCCTACCACGTACTTGAGCATATTGAGAACAAAAGCGCCCTTGGGATAATGACGTGTGCTTCCTGCATCGCTATGAGCAACGGGGAGAAAGTTCTTTTTAGTTTCTTCCAGGGAATTTATCTGTGCGTTTCTGCGCTGCATATCAAAGTGATCCCAGCCCATCACTTCCCTTTCGAACATCTGGTTGTAGTAGGTGGCAAAACTTTCCTGCAGCCAGTGATGTGCTGCGGAACGTGCGGTAATAAGATCGCCGAACCACTGGTGAGCGAGCTCGTGGGCATTCACGCCCACATAGTACCGGTCATTAAAAGAACGGCGGTCCACCATCAGGAAATCCCCGAATACGGTGGCAGTGGTATTTTCCATCGCACCGTCCATATAATCCTGG